>JAJYMF010000457.1 GCA_021787175.1 Pseudomonadota bacterium
GCGGCGCGGGCGGAACAGGCGCGCCAGGCTGGGCACCACGCCGCGCGGCAGAAAGATCATGGTGCCGATCATCACCGCGCCGAACACCATCATTTCGTAGTCCTCGAACGTCGCCAGCAGTTGCGGCAGCGTGGTCAGCACCGCCGCCCCGACCACTGCGCCGAATGTGGACGCCAGGCCGCCGAACACCACCATGGTGACCAGCTCGATCGAGTGCAGGAACGCGACCTTGCCCGGCGTGATGAAGCCGGAGTAATGCGCGCCCAGGCTGCCGGCAACGCTGGCGAACACGGCAGAGATCACGAACACCTTCAGTTTTTGCTCGGCCGCATTGATTCCGACCACCTCGGCGCCGACCTCGGAGCTATGCAAGGCGCGCAAGGCACGCCCCGGCGGGGACTCGATCAGATTGAGCCCGAGCCAGACGGAGAGCAGCAGCAAGGCGCCTACGACCCAATACCAGGCGCGCTCGCCTTGCAGCACCAGGCCGCCGATGCTGAACGGCACCACCGAGATGCCGTCCGGGCCGCCGGTGTATTTGTCCTCGGTGACGACGATCATGAAAATGATCACGCCCAGGCCGAGCGTGGCCATGGCGAGATAATGGCCTCTGAGCCGCAGGATGGGCCGGCCGACGACGAAGGCGAGCGCAGCCACGGCGAGCGTGGTGCCGAGCATGGCCGCAAGCGGCGGCCAGCCGTAGCGCGATGCGAGTATGGCCGAACCGTAGGCGCCCAGGCCGAAGAAACCTGCGTGCCCAAGGCTGATCTGCCCGGCATAGCCGATGAGCAGATTCAGTCCGATGCAGACGATCGCATTCAAGCCGACCAGCACCGCGATATCGTAGAAATACTTGTTGCTCAGAGCGAGCGGCAACATGGCGATGACGACGGCAAGCGCCAGCATCCCTCCAGTGCGCGGCGAGGCCAGGCGCGACAGCATGCTAGACGCGATCGCCGCCGCGCTTGCCGAACAGTCCGCTCGGCAAGAAAAACAGCACCCCAAGGATGATCACGAACGCGATCGCATCCTTGTAGGCCGAGGACAGGTAGCCCGCGCTCATGGTCTCGACGATGCCCAGCACCAGGCCGCCGACCACGGCGCCGACGCCGCTGCCGAGGCCACCCAGTATCGCCGCGGCAAAACCTTTCAGACCGAGCATCACGCCGACGTCGTAGGAGGTGGTCGTGATCGGCGCGATCAGGATGCCCGCAACCGCGCCCAGCGCCGCCGACAAACCGAACGAGAGAAACAGGATCATGCGCACGTTGATGCCGACCAGTTGCGCCGCGAGCCGGTTATGGGAAGTCGCGAGCATCGCCTTGCCCAGCAGCGTGCGCCCGAAGAACCAGGACAGCGCCACCACGATCGCGAGCGTGACGCCGAGCACCCACAGGCTTTGCGGCAGGATGGTCGCACCGCCGATCGTGATCGGCGTATCGCCGGTGAAGGGTTTGAGTGCATGCAGATTCTTGTCCCACACCAGCATCGCGAGCCCGCGCAGAAAAATCGACGCGCCTATGGTGATGATGATCAGCGTCACCACCGAGGCATTGCGCGCCGGCTCGACCGCGAACTTCTCCAGCAGCAGGCCGACCAGCGCGGCTGCCGCGATCGCGAGCGGAATCGCCAGCAAATAAGGCAATCCCGTCGCGACCAGCGACACCGTCGCCATGCCGCCGATCATCACGAATTCGCCCTGGGCGAAGTTGATGACGTGGCTGGCGTTGAAAATGATGGAGAAGCCGAGCGCGACCAGCGCGTAGATCGCGCCCACCGTCAATCCGGTGAGCAGATACTGCATGAACTGCGCGCTCATCGCACCTCCATCAACCCTGTGCGACGCTTACTTCACCAAAGTCCAGTCGCCGTTCTTGATTTCGAGCATGCGGAACGCGCTCAGGTTCAGTCCCATGTGATCGGTCGGTGACATATTGAATACGCCGTCGATGCCGACGAAGCCGTGGGTAGCCTCGATGGCATCGCGCACTTTGGCTTTGTCGGTGCTGCCGGCTTTCTTCATCGCTTCGACCGCCAGCATCAGGCCGTCCCAGGCGTGGCCGCCGAAGGTCGAGACGTCCGATTTGAAGTGCGATTCGTATTCATTTTTGTAGCTGACCAGTACCGCGCGCTGCGGGTCGCTGGCCGGCAGGGTATCGGCAACCAGCAAGGCACCGGCAGGCAGGCGCACGCCCTCGGAGGCCGCGCCGGAAAGCTTGATGTATGCCTTGGAGGCGACGCCGTGCGACTGGTACAGCGGCAGGGTGATGCCGATCTGGCGGTAATTCTTGGTCACGATCGCCGGGCCCTGGCCGAAACCGGCATTGAGCACTGCCTGCACGCCGGCCGTGTTCTTGATTTTGGTGAGTTGGGCAGTCATATCGGTATCGCTGGCACCGTAGGTCTCATCGGCAAGCACCTCAACATGATGCGCCGCGGCCACCTTCAGGCATTCGGCGCGCATCGACTTGTCGAAACCGCCGTTGCCCGAGATCAGAGCGATTTTGGACAGCTTGCGCGCCTGCATGTCGACGAAAATCTTTTCGCAGGCCATGCGGTCGGTCTGCGGCGTCTTGAATACCCATTTCTTGACCGGCTCGGTGATGACCACGGCGCCTGCGAGCGAGATGAACGGCACTTGCGCGGCTTCCACCAGCGGGATCACGGCCATGGTCTCGCCGGTGGTCGAACCGCCCACGATCACGTCGACCTTGTCCTGCTCGATCAGGCGCTTGACGAAGGTGCGCGCTTTCTCCGAGTCGCCGGCCGAGTCGTAGGAAACGAGCTGCAGCTTCCTGCCGAGCACGCCGCCGGCAGCATTGATTTTTCCGACATAGAGCTCGAGCGTCTTTTGCTCCGGATCGCCGAGGAATGCGGCGCCGCCGGTGACCGACAGGAAAGCGCCGATCTTGATCGGTTCCTGCGCGAGCGCGGGGCCGGAAATCAAGGCAAAGGCTGCTGCTGCCGCGGCAATGCCGCGCTTGAAGCTGTTCTTCGCTAGCGTGGATTTCATCTTACCTCCTCAAGTGTGGTTGGA
>JAJYMF010000130.1 GCA_021787175.1 Pseudomonadota bacterium
TCACCCGCGCCGAGGATGCGCGGCGGATGGCTGCGCGCAATCCGGCTTTCGCCGGCCTGGTGCCGGAGGACGCCGCATGAGCGTCGCCGCGCCCGTGCTGATCATGGCCGGCGGCACCGGCGGCCACATCTTCCCCGGCCTCGCCGTGGCCGAGGCGCTGGCGGCGGCGGGCGTGCCGGTCGTCTGGCTGGGCGCGGCCGGTGGCCTGGAAACGCGGCTGGTGCCGGCGCGCGGCATCGCGCTGGAGACGGTGCCGGTGAGCGGCCTGCGTGGCAAGGGCCTGGCCGCGCGGCTGCGCGCGCCGCTGATGCTGCTGCGCGCCTTCGCCGCCTCGCTCGGTGTGCTGCGTCGGGTGCGTCCGCGCAGCGTGCTGGCACTGGGCGGCTACGTCGCCGGACCCGGCGGCATCGCGGCATGGCTGCTGCGGCGGCCGCTGGTGGTGCATGAACAGAATGCGCTGGCCGGATTCACCAACCGCGCGCTGGCGCGGCGGGCGCGGCGCGTGCTGGCGGGATTCGCGCACGCCTTGCCGGGCGCCGAGTGGGTGGGCAATCCGGTGCGTGCGGCGATCGCGGCGCTGCCGCCGCCCGATCGGCGGCTGGCCGCCCGGTCCGGGCGGCCGCGCCTGCTGGTGCTGGGCGGCAGCCTGGGGGCGCGCGCGCTCAATCAGGCGCTGCCGCAGGCGTTGGCGCAGCTGGTGCCCGCGCTGCGGCCCGAGGTGCTGCATCAGTGCGGCGCGCGCGGCGTGGACGAAGCCCGCGCCGCTTATGCCGAGGCCGGAGTCGCGGCGCGCGTCGAGCCCTTCATCGACGACATGGCGGCGGCCTACGCCTGGGCCGATCTGGCCGTCTGCCGCGCCGGCGCGCTGACCATCGCCGAACTCGCGGCGGCGGGTCTGGGCGCGATCCTGGTGCCGTTTCCGCATGCGGTCGACGACCACCAGACGCGCAACGCCGAGGCGCTGGTGGCGTCCGGTGCCGCGCAGTGCGTGCAGGAGCGCGCTCTGGACCCGGCGCGGCTGGCCGGCCTGCTCGGCGATCTGCTGGGCGACCGTGCCCGGCTGCTGGCGATGGCGACGGCCGCGCGCACGCAGGCGCGCCCCGACGCGGCGGCGGCGATCGCCCGCGCCTGCCTGGAGGTGGCCGCATGACGCCGCGTCGCCTGCGCGCCCACGACGACTTCATGTACGCGTTCCGGCGCGTGCACTTCATCGGCATCGGCGGCGCCGGCATGGGCGGCATCGCCGAGGTGCTGCACACGCTCGGCTACGAGGTGTCGGGCTCCGACCGCGCGCGCAACGCCGTCACCGAACGCCTGCGCGCGCAGGGCGTGGAGGTGTTCGAGGGCCACGACGCGCGCCACATCGAGGGCGCCGACGCGGTGGTGACCTCGAGCGCGATCCGCGCCGACAACGTCGAACTGGCCGCCGCGCACGCGCGCCGCGTGCCGGTGGTGCCGCGCGCGGAGATGCTGGGCGAGCTGATGCGCTTTCGCCGCGGCATCGCCGTCGCCGGCACCCACGGCAAGACCACCACCACCAGCCTCACCGCCAGCGTGCTGGCCGAGGCCGGCTACGACCCGACCTTCGTGATCGGCGGTCTGCTCAATTCCGCCGGCAGCCACGCCCGCCTCGGCAGCGGCGAGTACCTGGTCGCCGAGGCCGACGAGTCCGACGGCTCGTTCCTGCTGCTGTCGCCGGTGCTGGCGATCATCACCAACATCGACGCCGACCATCTGGAAAACTACGGCGGCGATTTCGAGCAGGTGAAGAAGGCCTTCGCCGATTTCCTGCACCGGCTGCCGTTCTACGGCATCGCCGTGCTGTGCGCGGACGATCCCGAGGTGGCCGCGCTGGCGCGCGCCACGCCGCGCAGCGTGATCACCTACGGCATCGCCTCCGCCGACGCCGACGTGCGAGCCAGCCGCGTGCGCCAGCAGGGCGGGCAGATGCACTTCGACCTGCATCTGCCGGGGCGCGCCGAAGCGCTGGCCGTGACCCTCAATCTGCCCGGTCACCACAATGTGCTCAATGCGCTGGCTGCGGCGACGACCGGCTGGCAGCTGGGCGTCGAGGCCGAGGCGATCGCGCGGGCGCTGGAGCAGTTCCAGGGCGTCGGCCGGCGCTTCCAGCAGCGCGGCGAGATCGCGCTCGATCGCGGCCACGCGCTGCTGGTGGACGACTACGGCCATCACCCGCGCGAGCTGGCTGCGGTGTTCGCCGCCGCACGCGGCGGCTGGCCCGGCCGGCGCCTGGTGGTGGCGTTCCAGCCGCACCGCTACACGCGCACCCGCGACCAGCTCGACGACTTCGCGCGCGTGCTGGCCGAGACCGACGTGCTGGTGCTGACCGAGGTCTATCCGGCCGGCGAGGCGCCGATCGCCGGCGCCGACGGCCGCGCGCTGGCGCGCGCGGTGCGCGCGCGCGGCAAGGTCGATCCGGTGCTCGTCGAGCATCCGCGCGAACTCGCCGGTGTACTGCCGGCGCTGCTGCGCGACGGCGATCTGCTGCTGCTGATGGGCGCCGGCGACATCGGCGCCGCCGCCGGCGAGCTGGCCGCCGCCGGCCACCTGAAAACGGTGAAGCCATGACCCGACAGATCGACGATCCGCGCCAGTTCGGCCGCGTCGCGGTGGTGATGGGCGGACGCTCGGCCGAGCGGCAGGTGTCGCTGGATTCCGGCGGCAACGTGCTGGCGGCGCTGCAGGCGCGCGGCGTCGACGCGCACGGCATCGACGGCATCCCGTCGCTGCTCGATGCCCTGCGCGCCGGCCACTTCGCGCGCGTGTTCAACATCCTGCACGGCCGCGGCGGCGAGGACGGCGTGCTGCAGGGCGCGCTGGACTCGCTGGGCGTGCCTTACACCGGCTCGGGCGTGCTCGGATCGGCGCTGACCATGGACAAGGTGCGCACCAAGAAGGTGTGGCTGGCCGACGGCCTGCCGACGCCGCGCTTCGCCGCGTTCGGGCGCGGCGAGGACGTCAGCGCCGCGATCGCCCGCGTCGGCTACCCGGCGATCGTCAAGCCCTCGCATGAGGGTTCCAGCGTCGGCATCACGCGCGTCTACGGCGAGGGCGACCTCGAGGCCGCGGTGGACCTGGCCGCGCGCTACGACGGCGAGATGCTGGCCGAGCAGCTGATCGAGGGCGACGAGCTGACCGTCGGCATCCTCGACGGCGCGCCGTTGCCGAGCATCCGCATCGTGCCCAAGGGCGGCTTCTACGACTATCACGCCAAGTACGTCGCCGAAGACACGCAGTATCTGTGTCCCGGACTCGACGGTGCCGCCGAACAGACCGTGCAGGCCCTGGCGCTGACCGCGTTCGCCAGCGCCGCCGCATCGGGCTGGGGTCGCGTGGACATCATGCGCGACCGCGCCGGCGGCCTGCACCTGCTCGAGGTCAACACCACGCCGGGCATGACCAGCCACTCGCTGGTGCCCAAGGCGGCGCGCGCCGTCGGCATCGATTTCGAGACGCTGTGCTGGCGCATCCTCGAGACCTCGTTCCGCATGGAGGGCGCATGACCCGCGCCGGCGCCATCCGTCTCGCCGGCTGGATCGCCGCGCTGGCGCTGCTGGCGCTGCCGGTGGTCGGCGTGCTGGAAGGCTGGCTGGCCGCCGGACGCTGGCCGGTACGCTACCTGACCGTGGAGGCGCCCTTCGTGCACGTGCATGCCGCCGAGGTGCGCGCCGCGGCGGCGCCGTTGCTGACGCGCGGCTTTTTCGCCATCGACCTCAACCGCGTGCAGCGCGCCGTGGCGGCGCTGCCGTGGGTGGCCAGCGCGCAGGTGCGCAAGCGCTGGCCGGACACCGTGACCGTGCGCATCGCCGAGCGCACGCCCTGGGCGCGCTGGACCGGCGGTCGCCTGATCGCCACCGACGGCACGCTGTTCAGCGTGCCCGATGCCGCCACGCTCGGCGGCCTGCCGCAGCTGACCGGCCCGGATGCGCGGCTCGCCGACGTGATCGCCTTCTACCAGGCCGCCGCGTCGGCCTGCGCGGCGCGCGGGCTGCACGTCGCCGCGGTCGATCTGACCGGACGCGGCAGCTATGCGCTGACGCTCGCCGGCGGTGCCCGCATCAGCGTCGGCCACGAGCAGCCGACGCGGCGCCTGGCGCGCTTCCTGGCGGTCTGGCCGCAGCTGGCCTCCCCCCATCCGCAGGGCTTCGAGTACGCCGATCTGCGCTACACCAACGGCTTCGCCGTGAAGTGGCCGCCGGAGCCGCCGCCTGCGGCGGCGCCCGCCCCGGCTCCCCCCGCCGCGCCCGCGGCCGCGCCTTCTGCAGCAAGGGTCTGAGATGAACCGCAGAAACGACAAGCAGCTGGTGGTCGGTCTCGATATCGGCACCTCCAAGGTGATGGCCGTGGTCGGCGAGTACTCGCCCGGCGAGCCGGTCGAGGTGATCGGCTTCGGCTCGCACGTCTCGCGCGGCATGAAACGCGGCGCGGTGGTCGACATCGAGTCCACCGTGCATTCGATCCAGCGCGCGGTCGAGGAGGCCGAGCTGATGGCCGGCTGCGACATCCGCTCGGTGTGCGCGTCGATCTCCGGCAGCCATCTGGAGACGCGCAACTCGCACGGCACCGCCGCGATCCGCGACCGCGAGGTGACCGCTTCCGACCTCGAGCAGGTGCTGGAAGCGGCCAGCGCGGTGGCGATCCCGGCCGACCGCAAGCTGCTCTACAAGGAGTCGCAGGAGTACCGCATCGACGGCCAGGACGGCATCCGCCATCCGGTCGGCATGAGCGGCGTGCGCCTCGAGGCCGGCGTGCACCTGGTCACCGGCGCCGCCAGCGCGGTGCAGAACCTGCAGAAGTGCATCCAGCGCTGCGGGCTGTCGGTGGACGAGCTGGTGCCCTCGGCGATCGCCAGCGCGCGCTCGGTGCTGACCGACGACGAGCGCGAGCTGGGCGTGTGCCTGGTCGACATCGGCGCCGGCACCACCGACATCGCCATCTACGCCCAGGGCGCGATCCGCTACACCCGCGCGCTGCCGGTCGGCGGCGACCAGGTCACCAACGACATCGCCTACGGCGTGCACACGCCGACCGCGCATGCCGAGGAGATCAAGGTCAAGTACGCCTGCGCGCTGGCGCAGCTGGCGCACGCCGACGAGACCGTGCAGGTGCCCAGCGTCGGCGACCGCCCGCCGCGGCGGCTGGCGCGGCAGGCGCTGGCGCAGAGCGTCCAGGCCCGCTACGAGGAGATCTTCGAGATGGTGCAGGACGAACTGCGCCGCTCGGGCTTCGAGAACATGGTCGCGGCCGGCATCGTGCTGACCGGCGGCGCGTCGCAGATGGAAGGCGCGCTGGAGCTGGCCGAAGAGGTGTTCCACAAGATGGTGCGCGTGGGCCTGCCGCAGCACGTCGGCGGCCTGTCCGAAACCGTGTCCGGGCACGTGCACGCGACCGCGGTCGGCCTGCTGCTGCACGGCGCGCGCGGCGACGCGACGCGCGGCGGCGGCGCGGTGACGGGCAGCGTCGGCAACGTGCTCGGCCGCATGCGCGGCTGGCTTTCGAAGAATTTCTGACCCGGGCTCGCCCCGGGCGGAGGGAGGGGCCCTGCCAGGCCCCGTTGGCGGCGCAGGAAGCACCGCAGGCGGCGGACACGCCGCACAGCCGTCACGCGCCGGATGCGCGGGGCGGTCCGAACGACAACGACAGCGATACCGACGGAGAACGCATCATGTTTGAACTGATCGAGAGACTCACCCCCAACGCGGTGATCAAGGTGATCGGCGTCGGTGGCGGCGGCGGCAACGCCATCAGCCACATGCTCAACGCCGATATCGAGGGCGTGGAGTTCATCTGCGCCAACACCGACGCCCAGGCGCTGAAGAACTCCGGCGCCCGCGTCACCCTGCAGCTCGGCGCCAACGTCACCAAGGGCCTCGGCGCGGGTGCCAATCCCGAGGTCGGCCGCCAGGCCGCGCTCGAGGACCGCGAACGCATCGAGGAGATGCTCAGCGGCGCCGACATGGTGTTCATCACCGCCGGCATGGGCGGCGGCACCGGCACCGGCGCGGCGCCGGTGGTGGCGCAACTGGCCAAGGAGCGCGGCATCCTGACCGTGGCGGTGGTGACCAAGCCGTTCCCGTTCGAGGGGCGCCGGCGCATGCAGGTGGCGCTGAAGGGCATCGAGGACCTGGCCCAGTACGTCGACTCGCTGATCACGGTCCCCAACGAGAAGCTGCTGACCGTGCTCGGCCGCGAGGTCACCTTGGTGTCGGCGTTCAAGGCCGCCAACGAGGTGCTGGTGGGCGCCGTGCAGGGCATCGCCGACCTGATCACCCGTCCGGGCCTGATCAACGTCGACTTCGCCGACGTGCGCACGGTGATGAGCGAGATGGGCATGGCGATGATGGGCAGCGGCACCGCCCGCGGCGACGACCGCGCCCAGGCCGCGGCCGAGGCGGCGATCAACAACCCGCTGCTGGAGGACGTCAGCCTGGCCGGCGCCTGCGGCATCCTGGTCAACGTCACCGCCGGCCCCAACCTGACCATGCGCGAGTTCGACGAGATCGGCCGCATCGTCCACGACTTCGCCAGCGAGGACGCCACCGTGGTGATCGGCACCGCGCTCGATCCGGACCTGCAGGACGACGTGCGCGTGACCGTGGTCGCCACCGGACTCAACCGCGGCGCCGCCGCGCGCCAGCCGCTGCGCCATGCCGTGCGCGAGGACGTCGCGCCGACGCCGCGCCCGCGGCCGGTGATGCTGCGTACCGGTACCGGCGGATCCGAGGTGATGAACGTGCCACTGCGGGCGGCCGCGGTGCCGCGCGCGCAGGCCGAACCGGCGGCCGAAGCCAAGACCGGCACCGCCGATCCGGGCATCGACTACCTCGACATCCCGGCGTTCCTGCGCCGGCAGGCCGACTGAAGGCGGCTGAGCGGCGGGACGTCCGTGCGCGGGATGCGCATGGACCGTGCCGCCCGCGACCGGGTCTCCGTCCCCGGCCGCGGGCGGCGCGCCGTCGTGTGACCGGGTGTGCCGGCGCGCGGATCGTGATATTCCTGAACGCGCCGGTTTGTTTTCAGACCGTAAACCCTGTGCTACATTCCGGCCCACTTTTGGCTGCTGCCCCGGGTCCATCATAAAAATGATCAAGCAGCGCACGCTCAAGAACGTCATCCGGGCGACGGGCGTCGGGCTGCATACGGGCGACAAGGTCTACATGACCCTGCGTCCGGCTGCTGCCAACACCGGCATCGTGTTCCGCCGCACCGATCTGGCCGTGCCGGTGGACATTCCCTCGCGCTGCGAGAACGTGGGCGATACCCGCCTGTCCACCACCCTGGTCAAGGGCGAGGCGCGCGTCTCCACCGTCGAGCACCTGCTGTCGGCGATGGCCGGACTGGGCATCGACAATGCCTATGTCGACCTGTCGGCGCCCGAGGTGCCGATCATGGACGGCAGCGCCGGACCCTTCGTGTTCCTGCTGCAGTCGGCCGGCATCGAGGAGCAGAACGCGCCCAAGCGCTTCATCCGCATCAAGAAATCGCTACGGGTCGAGGACGGCGACAAGTGGTGCCGGTTCGAGCCGTTCGACGGCTTCAAGGTCGGCTTCTCGATCGAGTTCCGCCACCCGATCTTCAGCTCGCGCACCTCGACCGCCGAGATCGACTTCTCGACCACCTCGTTCGTCAAGGAAGTCAGCCGCGCGCGCACCTTCGGCTTCATGCGCGACATCGAGATGCTGCGCGAGCGCAACCTGGCGCTGGGCGGCTCGATGGACAACGCCATCGTGCTCGACGACTACCGCGTGCTCAACGAGGACGGCCTGCGCTACGAGGACGAGTTCGTCAAGCACAAGATCCTCGACGCCATCGGCGACCTCTACCTGCTGGGGCACAGCCTGATCGGCGCGTTCTTCGGCCACAAGTCGGGCCACGAGCTCAACAACCGCCTGCTGCGCACGCTGATGGCCGACGCTGATGCCTGGGAAGAGGTCTATTTCGACGACCCGGCCAGCGCGCCCATTTCCTACGCCCACCCGGCGCAGGCGATGTGACACTTGTTTGCAAAGAGTGACGGCGGTCCGCTCCGGCCGCCGCGGGAAGTGATTCACTTCCCTCCGGGAACATCCGATACGGCGAGGGACGCCAGGGCAAGGAACAGGTTCCGGGTATCCGGATCCGAGAGGGATTTCGCCGCAGCGCGCAGGTGTTGCGCGGCTGCGGGCGAAAGGGGCTTGCGCTCTGCCGGTGCCCGGGGGACGGGTGGCAGAGGCGCCACTTTCACGGTGATCGCTGTCGCCACCGCGCCGAGGGTGCGGGCGGCTTCGAGGATCTGCGCCTGCTGCAGGCGCAGCCGCGAGGCCCAGGCGGCGGAGGTGGCCAGGAAAACGATGCGACCGGGCTGCACGCTGGCGAGCCGCACCTGCTCGCCGAGGGCATCCGGCAGCATCCGGCGCAGTTGCCGGTCGAGCTGATCCAGCGCCATCGCGCGCGGGACCAGCGCCGTTACCGGGTCGCACTCCGCCACCGGTCGCAGACCGGTGCGCAGGGGCGAACGGGAACGCGGACGCGGCGGCTGCACGGGCGAAACCTGACGGCTTGGGGCGGCATGAACATCATACTCGTCACCGCAGCGCGCTCGGCTCCGAAGACCCTCGATCTGCGCTGCCCGCGCACGCGTCTGCGCTGCGCCGCGGTGCTGGCCGCGGGCGTGCTGGCGCTGGCCGGCAGCGGTGCCGCGCTGGCACTGCTGCTCGCCAGTCCGTCGCGGCGCGCGCTGGCCGAAGTGCGCGCCCTGCGCGCGCAGGTGCAGGCGCAGCAGGGCCAGCTCGGCGGCGTGCAGCGCGACGCCCAGCGCGACGTCAACGCGCTGGCGGTCAAGCTGGGCCAGCTCGAGGCGCAGTCGCTGCGGCTGGGCGCGCTGGGCGAGCGGCTGGCGCAGGCCGGCAAGCTCGATGACGGCGAGTTCAATTTCGACGTCCAGCCCGGCGTCGGCGGCCCCGAAATCGCCGCCGGCGACGCCGCCTACGGCACACCGGCCAGCCTGCAGCGCAGCATCGCGGCGCTGGGACAGCGTTTCGACCAGCAGCAGGCGCAACTGGCCGCGCTCGAAACCCTGCTGCTCGACCGCAAGATGGATTCCGCGCTGCAGCCGGCCGGCATGCCGGTGCACGACGGTTTCATCGCGTCGTACTTCGGCGATCGGCCCGATCCCTTCAACGGCAGCAACGAGTTCCATACCGGACTGGACATCGACGCTCCGGCTGGCACCGACATCCACGCCGTGGCCGAGGGCGTGGTGACCTACGCCGGCGTGCGCAGCGGCTACGGCAATGTCGTCGAGATCGACCACGGCAACGGCTACGCGACCCGCTACGCGCACGCCGAGAAGCTGCTGGTGCATGTCGGCGAGCGCGTGCGGGTCGGCCAGGACATCGCCCTGGTCGGCTCCACCGGCCGCTCCACGGGGCCGCATGTGCACTTCGAAGTCTGGTACCACGGCCGCGTGATCAACCCGCTGGCCTTCGTGCGCAGCCGCCGCTGACGGCCGTCGCGCGGTCGCCTTGAATCCCGCGTCCGCCGCCGCCATGCCGCGCAGGCGGCGCGGAGCGACGTAGTATCATCGGCGCCCTTGCGCAATCGCGCACCCCTTCTCCTTTCGAGCGTGATTCCGCCGATGTTGAATCGTGTCCTGACGAGTGTGTTCGGCAGCCGCAACGAGCGCGTGGTGCGCCAGCTGTCGCGGAACGTGGCGCGGATCAACGCGCTGGAGCCGGAATGGCAGAAGCTCTCCGATGCGGCGCTGCGCGCCAAGACGGACGAGTTTCGCGGGCGCGTGGCCAAGGGCGAGTCGCTCGACGATCTGCTTCCCGAAGCCTTCGCCAGCGTGCGCGAGGCGTCGCGCCGGGTGCTGGGCCTGCGCCATTACGACGTGCAGCTGATCGGCGGCATGGTGCTGCACCTGGGCAAGATCGCCGAGATGCGCACCGGCGAGGGCAAGACCCTGGTCGCGACGCTGCCGGTGTACCTCAACGCGCTGGCCGGCAAGGGCGTGCACGTGGTCACCGTCAACGACTATTTGGCGCGTCGCGATTCGGCGTGGATGGGCAAGGTGTACGGCTTCCTCGGCATGAGCGTGGGCGTGGTCTGGCCGGGCATGGAAAACGCCGACAAGCAGGGCGCCTACGCCGCCGACATCACCTACGGCACCAACAACGAGTTCGGCTTCGACTATCTGCGCGACAACATGGCGCTGTCGAAGGATCAGCGCTACCAGCGCGGCCTGTTCTACGCGATCGTCGACGAGGTCGACTCGATCCTGATCGACGAGGCGCGCACGCCGCTGATCATCTCCGGACCGGCCGAGGATTCGCCCGAGCTGTACGTCAAGCTCAACCGCATCGTGCCCAGGCTGATCCGGCAGGAGAAGGAGGACGGTGCGGGCGACTACTTCGTCGACGAAAAGCAGAAGCAGGTGCATCTGTCCGAGGACGGCATGGAGCACGCCGAGCAGCTGCTGCGCGAGGCGGGTGTGATCGAGTCCGATGGCGGACTCTACGACGCCAAGAACCTGGCGGTGGTGCATCACCTCAACGCCGGCCTGCGCGCGCATGCGCTCTACCATCGCGACGTCGACTACATCGTGCGCGACGGCGAGGTGATCATCGTCGACGAGTTCACCGGCCGCACCCTGCCGGGCCGGCGCTGGTCCGAGGGCCTGCACCAGGCGGTGGAGGCCAAGGAAGGCGTGCCGATCCAGCGCGAGAACCAGACGCTGGCCACGATCACCTTCCAGAATCTGTTCCGCATGTACGGCAAGCTCGCCGGCATGACCGGCACCGCCGACACCGAGGCCTACGAGTTCCAGCAGATCTACGGCCTCGAAGTGGTGGTGATCCCGACCCACCGGCCGATGGTACGCAAGGACCATCACGACCTGGTGTTCCTGACCCAGGAGGCCAAATTCAAGGCGGTGGTCGAGGATATCAAGGACTGCTATGCGCGCGGCCAGCCGGTGCTGGTCGGCACCACCTCGATCGAGACCTCCGAGCTGCTGTCGAAGCGCCTGCTGGGCGAGAAGATCCCGCACGAAGTGCTCAACGCCAAGCAGCACGAGCGCGAGGCGCACATCGTCGCCCAGGCCGGCAGCGCCAGGGCGGTCACCATTGCCACCAACATGGCCGGCCGCGGCACCGACATCGTGCTGGGCGGCAGCCTCGAGGCCGAGCTGTCCGCATTGCCGGAGGACGCCGCCGACAGCGACCGTGCGCGCGTGCGCAGCGAATGGCAGCAGCGTCACGACGCCGTGCTCGCCGCCGGCGGCCTGCACATCATCGGCACCGAGC
The DNA here is from genome assembly GCA_021787175.1 of Pseudomonadota bacterium. GTDB lineage: Bacteria > Pseudomonadota > Gammaproteobacteria > Xanthomonadales > Rhodanobacteraceae > Metallibacterium. The sequence goes on from JAJYMF010000130.1 coordinate 11,307, forward strand.
GCCACGAGTCGCGGCGCATCGACAACCAGCTGCGCGGCCGCTCCGGCCGCCAGGGCGATCCCGGCTCCTCGCGCTTCTACATCTCGCTCGACGACAACCTGATGCGCATCTTCGGCGGCGAGTTCGTCGGCCGCTGGATGCGCGCCTTCGGCATGAAGGAGGACGACGCCATCGAGGAGCGCATGGTCAGCCGCCAGATCGAGAAGGCGCAGCGCAAGGTCGAACAGCACAACTTCGACATCCGCAAGAACCTGCTCGACTTCGACGACGTCGCCAACGACCAGCGCAAGGTGATCTACGAGCAGCGCAACGAGCTGCTCGAGTCCGATTCGGTCGCCGACGCCATCGTCGACATCCGCCGCGACGTGTTCAGCGCGCTGGTGCAGCGTCATGTGCCGGCCGACAGCGTCGACGAGCAGTGGGACCTGGCCGGGCTCGACGCCGCGCTGGAAGGCGAGTACGGCCTCAAGCTCGGGCTGCACGCCTGGGCCGAGTCGCACAGCGAAGCCGACCCCGAGGCGATCCTCGAGCGGGTGCAGCAGGCGGCCGAAGCGCTGTTCCGGGAGAAGGAAGCCGCGGTCGGCGCCGACACCATGCGCGCGCTGGAAAAACACGTGATGCTGTCGGTGCTCGACAACGCCTGGAAGGAGCATCTGGCGAGCATGGACTACCTGCGCCAGGGCATCTATCTGCGCGGCTACGCGCAGAAGCAGCCCAAGCAGGAGTTCAAGCGCGAGTCGTTCGAGCTGTTCGCCGACATGCTCAACCGCATCAAGAACGAAGTGATCCAGATGCTGGCGCGGGTGCGCGTGCAGAGCGAGGCCGAGGTCGCGGCGCTGGAGGCCGAGCAGCAGCGCCTGGCCGCACGCGCGGCACTGGAGTTCCATCATGCCGAGGCCAGCGGTTTCGCGCCCGAGCCGGTCGCGGCCGATGCCGCCGCGCTGCCGGCGGCGGTCGCCGCGGCGGTGTCGCCGACGGTGCGCGAAGGACCCAAAGTGGGACGCAATGATCCGTGCCCCTGCGGCTCCGGGAAGAAATACAAGCAGTGCCACGGCCGGCTGGCGTAACCGTCCCTGGCGGGCGGCACCGGCCCGGCCGTCCATGGCCGGGCGCTCGTCGGCGCGAGATGCCCCCGGCATCTCGCGAAATCTCCAATCGCATCGATTGAGCGCAACGCGGTATGAAACGCGGCGACGCGCATGGCGCGCGGCGCGGTGCCGGCGGCCGGCGGACGCTCACATGTCGTGCTTGGCGACCTCGAAGCCGCGCTGCTGGTAACCGCGCCAGCGCGCGCGCGAGCCCTCGCGAGCGGCGGCATCGGCGGCCACCACTTCCAGCACGCGCTCGCAGGTGCCCGTCGCGCAGTCGTCGCGCAGGTTGATCAGCAGCGGACGGTCGGGCGTGGCCACGCCCGGCGGCACGATCAGCACCGCGGTGCCGGCATCGTCATCATCGCCGGCGATCTGGTGCGGAATGAAGGCGTCCTCGTCGAACGCCCAGAGCAGTTCGTCCAGCGCCTCGGCCTGCTCGAGATCGCGCGCGAGGATCAGCGTCGGCTGGCGCGCCGCGTAGGCGCGACGGGCCAGCTCGCAGACCAGCCGCAGCGGCTCGGCGGCGAAACGCGGTTTGGCGATCAGGTAGAAATCGGCGCGCGGCATGGCGACGCGGGATCAGCCGCAGCGGTCGATCAGCCACTGCGCCAGCAGGCCGACCGGGCGGCCGGTGGCCATGCCCTTGCGGCCCTCGTCCCATGCGGTGCCGGCGATGTCGAGATGCGCCCAGCGCCGGCCTTCGGCGAAGCGCGCCAGGAAGCAGCCGGCGGTGATCGCGCCGGCGCCCTTGCCGCCGATGTTGGCGAGGTCGGCGAAGCCGCTTTCCAGCTGGCTCTGGTAGTCGTCCCACAGCGGCAGGCGCCAGGCGCGGTCGTGGCTGGCCTCGCCGGCGGCCAGCAGTTCGGCGGCGAGGTCGTCGTGCTTGCTCATCCGTCCCGAGGCATGCTTGCCCAGCGCGATCACGCAGGCGCCGGTCAGCGTGGCCACGTCGACGATCGCCTGCGGCTCGAAACGCTGCGCATAGGTCAGCGCGTCGCACAGGATCAGGCGGCCCTCGGCGTCGGTGTTGAGCACCTCGACGGTCAGCCCGGACATCGTCGTCAGCACGTCGCTGGGGCGGTAGGCGTCGCCGTCGGGCATGTTCTCCACGGCCGGCACCACGCAGACCAGATTCAGCGCCAGCTTCAGTTCGACCGCGGCGAGGAAGGCGCCGATCACGCCCGCGGCGCCGCCCATGTCGTACTTCATTTCCTCGATGCCGCCCTGCACCTTGAGGTTGATGCCGCCGGTGTCGAAGGTGATGCCCTTGCCGACCAGCGCGTAGGGCTTGGCATCGCCGCCGCCGTTCCAGCGCAGCACGATGAGTTTCGGCGAGTTGGCCGAACCGCGCGCCACCGCCAGCAGTGCGCCCATGCCGAGTTTTTCCATGTCGGCGCGCTCGAGCACGTCGAGGCTGACGCCGGGATGCGTATCGGCGATGCGTCGCGCCTCGGCGGCCAGATGCGCGGGGTTGCACAGGTTGGGCGGCAGGTTGGCCAGCTCGCGCGCCAGCGCCACGCCGGCGGCGATGCCGCGGGCCTGCTCCAGTCCGTGCGCGGCGGCAGCCGGCGCGATCAGCGACAGCGCGGCCAGGCGCGGCTCCTGATCCTTCGATTTGACGGTGGCGGTGTAGCGGTAGGTCTGGTGATCGGCGGCGAGCGCGGCGGCGCGCACGGTCCAGGCGGCGTCGCGACCGGCCACCGCGAGCTCGGGCAGGAAGCTGGTCGCCGCGGTGATCGGCAGGCTCTTGAGCGCGCGCCCGGCTTCGGCGCACAGGCGCACGTAACGCGCGCCGTCCAGCGTGTCGGCGGCGCCGGCGCCGACGACCAGCACGCGCGGCGCACGCACGCCGGCGACATGATGCAGCAGGGTGCTGCTGCCGGGCTTGGCGGACAGGTCGCCGGCCGCGGCCAGGCGCGCCAGCAGGCCGCCGCTGGCGGCATCGACGCGCTGCGCGGCCGCGCTGAGGACGCCGCGTTCGTGTGCGGCGATCACGATGCAGGGTGCGTCGACGCTTTCGGCTTGCGCGGAACCGAGGCTGAACTCGAGGGACATGCGGGGAGCTCCTGGGGCGGGCACGGCCGCGATGCGACCGGCTAGACTTCGCGACTTGGCCGCGCGCGGCGCGGCGGGCCTTTCATCTTAGATGCTGCGCATCCTCGACCGCTACCTGTTGCGCGAGCTGGGGTTTGCCCTGATCGGCAGCGCCGCGCTGCTGCTGGTGGTGACCGTGGGCGGCACGCTGTCGGACGTGCTGTCGAAGGTCGCGGCCGGACGCTATCCGGCCAGCGTGATGCTGCCGGTGCTGGGCCTGCGCGTGCTCGACGCACTGTCGCTGCTGCTGCCGCTGGCGCTGTTCCTCGGCGTGCTGCTGGGACTGGCGCGGCTGTATCGCGACAGCGAGATGCATGTGCTGGCTTCCTCCGGCATGGGTCCGCAGGGCCTGCTGCGGCCGGCCCTGCTGCTGTCGGTGCCGGTGACCGCGGTCGTCGCGCTGATCGCGCTGTGGCTGGGGCCGTGGGCCTCGCGCACCTCGCAGGCGATGGTCAACGCCGCCAACAGTTCGGTGATCGCCGCCGGACTGGCGCCGGGGCGCTTCGTCGAGCTGCCCGGCCGCGGCGGCATCCTGTTCGTCGATCGCATGAACGCCGCCGGCAACCGGCTCACGCAGGTGTTCGTGGCCAGCGAGCGCACCGCGCCGGACGGGCGTCCGCGCGTCGATCTGGTCACCGCGGCGCACGGCGAGCTGTATCTCGACAGCCAGGGCGGCGGCCGTTTCCTGGCCCTGTTCGACGGCCACCGCTACCAGGGCACGCTGGGCGAGAATGCCTGGCGGCTGATGCGCTACCGGCGCAACGACATCGCGCTGTCGAACATCCAGGGCGCGGCCGACGACACCCAGGGCACGCCGCACGACAAGACCACGGCGCAGCTGTGGGGCTCGCCGACGCCGCCCGATCGCGCCGAGCTGGCGTGGCGTCTGATCGCGCCGCTGAGCACGCTGGTGCTGGGGCTGCTGGCGCTGCCGCTGGCGCGGCAAGGCCCGCGCGAGCCGTTCTACGGGCGCATGCTGCTGTCGCTGCTGGCGTATCTGCTCTACTCCAATCTGCTCGGCATCGGCCGTGCCGCGATCATGCAGGGCCGCAGCATCGGCGAGTACGCTCTCTGGGGCGTGCCGCTGCTGGCGCTGGCGCTGGCATCGTGGATGTTCGCGCGCCAGAACGCACCGCGGCGGATATCTGCGCGGAGACCGGCATGAGCGCCTGGCGTCTGCCGCTGAAGCGGGCCGATCGGGTGATCGTCGGCAGCGTGCTCGGCTCGCTGGCGCTGGTGTGGGTGCTGCTGGTCGGCTTCGACGCGTTCCTGCAGTTCGCGCGCCAGCTCGGCCAGCTCGGCCGCAACGGCTACACCCTCGCGAACGCAGCGATCTACATCCTCTACAGCATTCCGCGGCGCATCGTCGACCTGTTCGGCAACGCCGCGCTGATCGGTGCGCTGCTGGGCCTGGGCGGGCTTGCCGCCGGCAACGAGCTGACCGCGCTGCGCGCCGCCGGCATGTCGCGGCTGCGCATCGCCGGCGCGGTGCTCGCGCTGGTCGCGCTGCTCGGCTTCGGCGTGCTGCTGCTGGCCGAGTACGCGATGCCGCCGGCCGAGCAGCGCGCCACCGCGATCCAGCTGACGCTGCGCGCCAGCAATATCGCGGCGGCGACGTCGTCGGGGCTGTGGACGCGCGACGGCGACAGCATCGTCAACGTCAAGAGCGCACTGGCGGTGCCCGGTGCGCACGGCACCGATGTCCGCCTGCGCGACGTGCGCATCTACCGTCTCGACGCGCAGGGCCGTCTGCGGGAGGTGCGCTGGGCCGCCGACGCCGAGTTCCGCGGCGGCCACTGGATGCTCGATCAGGTCCGCGATACCCGCTTCGATGCCGCCGGCGCGCAGACCACGACGGCGGCGCAGGCGGTCTGGGACACCCGCATCGATCCGCGTCTGCTGCGGTTGTCGGTGCTGGATCCGGAAAGCCAGTCGATCCGCGACCTGCTGCGCAACATCCGCTATCTCGGCCGCAACGGGCAGAATCCGCAGGCCTACGCCGACGCGCTGTGGCAGCGCCTGTTCTATCCCTTCGACGTGCTGCTGCTGGTGCTGTGCGTGCTGCCGCTGGCCTTCGGCGCCCTGCGTGCCGGCGGGTTCGGCAAGCGCCTGCTGTTCGGTCTGCTGATCGCCGTCGGCTGGTTCTTCGTGCAGCGCGCCCTGATCAATCTGGGCACGGTGTATGGCGTGCCGGCATGGCTGGCCAATGCGCTGCCGCTGCTGCTGCTGGCGGCGGTGGCCGCACTGGTGCATCGGCGCACGGCGTGAGCCGGCGCCGCGCGGCCCCTCATACCCGTTCACGATCAAGACCCGAAAACCGCGTAGCCCGGATGCCGCGCAGCGAAATCCGGGAATGAGGCTTGATAAAGCCCCGGATTGCGCCCCCTGGGGCTCCATCCGGGCTACCCATCGAATCGATTGAACGCAACCTGGTATCAGTTGGCGCGCAGCAGGCGCGTGCCGCTGAAGCGGTCGTGCAGGGTGCGACGGTTGCCGTCGATCAGTGCCGCGGCGTAGTCCGCGCCCCAGGCCAGCAGCAGCGCCGCGAGCAGCGAGCGCGGCTCGATCAGCGCGCCGAATGCTAGCAGCAGCAGCGGCGAGGCCGCGACGGCGAAGCGGGTCAGCGCCCGCGGCAGGGTGACGCGGCCGTCGTCGGCGACCACCCG
>JAJYMF010000052.1 GCA_021787175.1 Pseudomonadota bacterium
GTTGCCGCGCAGCGCGTGGGCCAGCGCCGCCGCGGTCATCCACCCGGCCGTGCCGCCGCCGACGATCACGATGCGGCGCAGGCGGCGGTCGGTCAGGTCCGGCATGCCGTCAGGCCGGGTGCTGCTGTTCATCCGCATGCTCCATTCCAGGGTCATCCGTCATGGGCAGCGCCTGTACGCAATCGCGGGGCCACCATCGGTACCGTGAGCATGGTGCTGGCCAGCGCCATCAGGAGCAGCGCGGTGAAGGTGGCGCCGGTGATCAGGTTCCGGTCGAGCAGGATGTTGACGAAGATGATCATGATCAGTGCCTTGGTCTGCAGCAGCCAGCCGATGATCCAGGCATCGCCCGGCGCCCAGCCGAGCAGCTTCCCCGCCAGCTTCACGCCGGCCAACTTGCCGCCGACCGCGGCCAGCAGCAGCACGGCGGCGGCGATGAACACCGCACCGCCGCCCACCGTCCAGTTGGTGCGCAGTCCGGTCGACAGGAAGAACACCGGCATCAATACCAGCAGCACGTGGTGGCGCAGCTGGTCCATCTGCTGCTGCTCGAACCACTCGCGCTCGATCACCGCGCCGGAAAGAAAGGCCCCGACCATGAAATGCAGCCCGGAACGGTCGGCGGCCAGGCCGCAGGCGGCCAGCCAGATCAGGCCCACATACCAGCGGTCCGCCTCGGGCAGCCAGCGCATCAGGCGGCGGAACAGGTACGCGACCGGCGCGAACAGCAGCAGGAACGCGGCCTGCGTGCCGACCCGCTCCCAGTCGACCAGGATCAGCGCCAGCACGCCCCAGATCGCGACGTCGTCGAGGCTGGCGTAGCGCAGCACGCGCTGACCCAGCGGCGCGCGCATGATCTGAAGCTTCTCCATCAGCAGCAGCAGGATCGGCAGTGCGGTCACCGCGCAGGCCATGCCGACGCCGAGCACGAACTGCCAGGGTGCGGCCGCTGCGCCGATCCAGCCGCTGCGCCAGGCCAGCAGGCCGAGCGCGGCGATGCAGCCGAACAGCAGCGGCATCCCCAGGGCGAGGCCGGCGGTGATGCCGCATTCGCGGCGCTGTACCCAGACCTGCTTGAGGTCGAGTTCGATGCCGGCGATCCAGACGAACAGCATCACCGCCCACCACGCAATGCCGTTCAGCGCCGCGATCACCGGCGCACTGAAGACCGTTGCGTAGACGTGCGGCAATGCGGCGCCGAGGATGCCGGGGCCGAGCAGGATGCCGGTGAGGATCTGCACCACCACCAGTGGTGCGTAGTAGTCGGTGCGCGCGAGGCGCCAGATCAGGTAAGGCACCGCGAAGATGATCGTCATCGCGACCAGGAAAATGTCCGCACTGTTCATCACCGGCCCCGATGGCGCTGATCCGCGCAAGCGTGACTGAGCGTAGCGGAGGCGTCCACACACTTGGCGAAATGATCTTGCGCCGCACCATGAAAAACCACGTCGGCGCGCCATGAATACGTATGCGGCTGTGGTCCGGCGACCTCGCTGCCGGCCTACCATGACGGCGCTGTCCCATCGGCTCGATGCGCCAGCGGCAGACCGTATGCAGGTCCCGGTTGCCGCTCCGTCACCCTCACGGTTCCGCGGGAGTTGCTCGTGATCCGCTTTCCCTCGATCCAGTCGTTGAGAAAGGTTCATCCTGCCCTTTCTCATCGTCGCGAGTCCGGCGCATGTCCGGACTCGCTCCCGACGGGGCAACGACTTGCGTCATTGCCCCGCGAGCAATCCATCCGTGGATTGCGCCAGCGGGGTGTTTCTCAACGCCCCGCCATTGCCTCGATCCTCTGCGCTGCGATGCTGCTGCTGGCATGGGTAGCGTCTCCCGCGGCCTGCGCGCAGACGCCCGCCGCGAGCGCGCCGCAGGCAAGCGCCGCGGCCAGCCCGGCGCACGGCCGGCCGGCGTCCGGCGTCTACTACGAAATCTTCGTGCGCTCGTTCGCCGACAGCAACGGCGACGGCATCGGCGACCTCGGCGGCGTCACCGCGAAGCTCGATTACCTGCACTGGCTGGGCGTCAGCGGGATCTGGCTGATGCCGATCTTCCCCTCGCCCAGCTATCACGGCTACGACATCACCGATTACCGTGCGGTCAATCCGCAGTACGGCTCGATCGCGGATTTCGAGCGCCTGGTGGCCGCAGCGCACGCGCGCGGCATCGAGGTGATCATCGACCTGGTCGCCAACCACACCAGCAACGAACACCCGTGGTTCAAGGCCGCGCAGGATCCGGCCAGCCCCTATCACGACTGGTACCTCTGGGCGGGCCCGCACACCAACCTCGACGCCCGGAGCCCATGGGGCGGACCGGTATGGCGCACGCTGGGCGATCAGCACTACATGGGCATCTTCGATCCGCACATGCCGGATCTGAACTACGCCAACCCGGCCGTGCGCAAGGAGATGATTTCGATCGCGCGCTTCTGGCTCGGGAAAGGCGCCGACGGCTTCCGTCTCGACGCCGCCAAGCACATCTTCGACAAGTTCAAGAACGACGACCGCAGCCTCGCGATCATGGACAAGGACGCCGCGTGGTGGAGCGAGTTTCGCCGGGGCATCGACCCGGTCGATCCGCACGCCTATCTGGTGGGCGAGGTCAGCGGCGATCATCCGCGCCTGCTGGCGCCGTTCTTCAGGCCGCTCGACGCGGTCTTCGATTTCCCGCTGGCGCCGCGTCTGATCGCCAGTGCCGCCGACGAACGCGACGATCATCTCGGCGCGACCCTGGTGCACATCCAGAACGTCTATCGCGCGGCCGCCGGGCACTACGTCAAGGACGCGCCGTTCCTGAGCAACCACGATCAGGATCGGGTGATGAGCGACCTGCGCGGCAATCTCGACCACATGAAGGTCGCCGCGGCGCTTCTGTTGACCCTGCCCGGGCACCCGTTCATCTACTACGGCGAGGAGATCGGCATGCGCGGCGTCAAGCCCGACCCCGACATCCGCGAGCCGATGCGCTGGGACCGGAGCCGCGGCGCGCCCGGCGAGACGACATGGGAAGTCTCCAACATTCCCGCCAGCGAGGACGTCTCGGTGGCGGCGGAGCGCGACGATCCGCACTCGCTGCTGACGCGCTACCGCGAGCTGATCCACTGGCGCAAGGACATCGCGCCGCTGCGCGACGGCGTGATCGCCGACTATCCGACCGGCAATCCGGCGCTGGCGGCATGGCGCCTGACTGACGCCGGCGGCAGCGTGCTGGTGGTGCACAACCTGTCCGGCACGGCGCACGCGCTGGCCTTGCAGGATCAGGCGGGGCTGCATTTTGCCGACTTGCTGCGCAGCACGCGCCCCGGCGCGACGGTTCGCGACGGGACGCTCAGCCTGCCGCCCTACACCTCGGCGGTCCTGACACCACAGCCGGTTGCCGCACGCGCGGGCGGCGCGCGGTCGCCATGAAAGCGCAGCTCGGTGCTACGGTCCTGGGGATGCTCATGGCGATCGGAATGACGACGGGTGCCGCGGCGGCGACCGCGCCCGACACGGCGGTCGCGCGCGACGCGACGACACCGGTGCTGGCCGTGGTCCACCGCTACGGTTTCGATCTCAAGCTGGGCCAGGCCGTCATCAACGTGCGCTGGCTGGCGTCGAATATCCTGCGCGTGCATTTCCTGCCGGATGTGCATTCGGGTCCGCGCACCGCGGTGTTGCAGGATGACGCGCCGTTCGGCCTGTATCAACCGCACGCCCGCGACGACGCCGGAGTCCTGGTGCAGAGCTCGCCGGCGATGCGCGTGATCTGGCGCGCGGGCCGGCTGGAAATCGACAGCGTCTCGGGCCGGCGCCTGCTGACGCTGGACGACCTGCGCGCGCTGGCCGCGGGCGAGGCGCAGCTTGCGGTCGGCGCCGACGATCCGCTCTACGGCATCGGCGGCTACAGCGCCTTCGACACCTCCGACGCCGGCCTGTTGCGCACCGGCACCTGGATGGCCAAAGCCGGAGAGCAGGGACACGCCGGCGCGCCGTGGGTCTGGAGCACGGCGGGCTGGGGCGTGCTGTTCGACACCCTCGGCGCGCGCTTCCGGATGCAGCCCGGGCAGGTCCGCGTGGACGGATTTTCCAGGCAGGACATCGACGCCTTCATCGTCGTCGGCCGTCCCGACGCGCTGTTCGCCGGTCTACGCACGCTGAGCGGCGCGGCGCCGATGTTCCCGAAGTGGGCGATGGGCTTCACCAACAGCCAGTGGGGCATCGACGAGCGGCAGCTGCTCGGCATCGTCGCGACCTATCGCGCCAAGCACATCCCGATCGACAACTTCACGCTCGACTTCGACTGGAAGGCCTGGGGCGAAGACGACTATGGCGAGTTCCGCTGGAACACCGCCAAGTTTCCCGACGGCCCCAGCGGCAAGCTCAAGGCCACGCTCGACCGCGAGGGCCTGCATCTCACCGGCATCATGAAGCCGCGCATCCACGTCGATACCGTGGAGGGCCGTTACGCCAGCGCGCACGACTTCTGGTTCCCGGGCGAGAAGCCCGCGCCGGATTATTTCTCGCACAAGCCGGTCGAGGATCTGGATTTCGACCAGCCCGCGGTGCGGGCCTGGTTCTTCAATCCCACGCTGCAGCACAGCTTCGAGACCGGCATCCGCGGCTGGTGGAACGACGAGGCCGACACCACGCCAGACGACACCCAGTGCATGAACATGCAGCGCGCGCTGTACGACGGCCAGCGCGCGCATTTCCCCGAACGCGTGTGGTCGATCAACCGCGATTTCTATCTCGGTGCGCAGCGCTACGCGTACGGCCTGTGGTCGGGCGACATTTCCACCGGCTTCGCCAGCATGGCCGCGCAGCGCGAGCGCATGCTCAGCGCGATCGACGTCGGCGCGATGCGCTGGGGCATGGACGGCGGCGGTTTCCGCGGCCATCCGACACCCGAGAACTACGCGCGCTGGATCGAGTTCGGCGCCTTCACGCCGATCTTCCGCGTGCACGGCGACCACGACGAGCATCGCCAGCCCTGGGTCTACGGTCCGGTCGCCGAGGCCGCCGCCACCCGGGCGATGCGCCTGCGCTACGCGCTGATCCCCTACATCTACAGCTACGAATGGGGCCTGCACCGTACCGGTGTGGGCCTGGTGCGGCCGCTGACGTTTGCCTTCCCCGACGATCCGCAGGTGCGCAACGACATCAGCGCATGGATGTTCGGCGACAGTCTGCTGGTGTCGCCGGTGGTCGAGCCGGGCCAGACCGTCAAGCGCATCTATCTGCCGGCCGGTACCTGGATCGACTGGTTCACCGGCACGGCGTATGCGGGCGGTCAGACGATCGAGCTGCCGGTCGACGCCGCGACGTGGTCCGACATCCCGCTGTTCATCCGCCAGGGCGCGATCATCCCGACCCAGCCGGCGATGGACTACGTGGGCCAGAAACCGCTGACCACGGTCACGGTCGACGTGTTCCCCGCGACCGCGCGCAGCACGTTCGACTACTACGACGATGCCGGCGACAGTTACGCCTACGAGCACGGCGCGTATTTCCTGCAGTCGCTCGCCGTGCAACGACGCGGCGATACGGTGCAATTCGAGACCGGTGCGGCCCGCGGCAGTTTCAAGCCGGACCTGAAGTTCTATCTGCTCAAGATTCACGCAGGGGCAGCCGCTGCAGTCACCAGCGATGGTGCGCCGATGGCTCCGTTCGCCGATCTCGAAGCCTTGTGCGGAAGCCGCGGAGAGGGTTGGGCTACCGGCCACGACCGCTACGGGGCGGTCACCTATGTGCGTGTTGCGGCGGCAAAGGGGCGAAGCATTGTGCTGACCCTGCAGCAGTAGTGCGTTTCATCCGGTCGTATCGACTGGGCGGGTGCCCGTGCGCGCATGGACACCGCTTCATCCTGTCACCCGAGGGAGGGATGTCCGATGTGCAATGACGAAAAGACGACACGCCGTTCGAAACCCGCACTGGCGATCGCGATCTGCGCGGCGCTGGCACTGTATATATTGCCTTCGCCGGGCAACCTGGCGCGTGCGGCCAGCAACGACAACAACGTCGAGTGGGCCGGCCTGTTCGCCGACCAGGGACCGCTCTACGACAATCATCCCGAGCCCACGGCGACCCAGTCCGTCACCTTGACCCTGCGCACCTTCAAGGGCGACATCACCAGCGCCAACATCAAGTATTACGACACCGCCGACGGCGCATTCCACTGGGTACCGATGAGCTGGTCGTCCAACGACCCCACCGGCACCTTCGACTACTGGACGGGGATCATTCCGGCCAGCGCATCGGAGAAGTACTACCGCTTCCAGATCAACGACGGCACGGCCACGGCGTGGCTCAATGCGGCGGGCATCACCTCCACCGAGCCGTCGTCCGGCGACTTCTTCATCATTCCGGGCTTCAAGACCCCGGATTGGATGAAGAACGGCGTGGTCTACCAGATCTTCCCGGACCGCTTTTACGACGGTGATCCCGGCAACGACGTCACCAGCGGCCAGTACACCTACGCCGGCTGCGCCACCGAGCAGCACGCCTGGGGCACCAGCGTGTTCGCCAACGTCAGCGGCTGCAACAGCGAGGTGTTTTTCGGCGGCGATCTGTCGGGTATCGACCAGCAGCTCGGCTACATCAAGAACACCCTCGGCGCCGACATCATCTACCTCAACCCGATCTTCCTCTCGCCGACCAACCACAAGTACGACACCGCGGACTACACCACCGTCGATCCGGCGTTCGGCACCAATGCCACCCTGCAGCAATTGATCGCCGACATCCACAGCACCGCCAACGGCCCGCAGGGCTATCTGATCCTCGATGGCGTGTTCAACCACACCGGAGACAGCAACTGCTGGTTCGGCAAGGAGACCTACGGCTCGCTGACGTGCTCGCAGCCCGGGGCCTACCAGTCGCAGTCCAGTCCGTATTACGGCTACTACACCTTCCAGTCCTGGCCGACCACGTATTCCACGTTCTTCGGCATCGCCAGCATGCCCAAGCTGGATTACGGCGCCAGCGGCTCGGCGGTGCGCAACCAGATCTACGGCAGCAGCACGTCCGTGGTGCAGACCTATCTGCAGTCTCCGTACGGCATCGACGGCTGGCGACTGGACGCGGCGCAGTACCTCGATGCCGGCGGCAACAACGGCAGCGACGCCACCAATCACCAGATCATGGCCGAACTGCGCACGGCGGTGAAATCGATCGACCCCAATGCCGAGATTCTCGGCGAATACTGGGGCGATCCCTCGCCCTGGCTCGACACCGGCGACCAGTGGGACGGCGCGATGAACTACAACGGCTTCACCCAGCCGGTCTCGGAATGGATCTGCGGTGAGGACGAGAGCGGCAACAGCGCCTCGATCTCGATCGCCCAGCTCGACAGCTGGCTGCACGGCACCCGCGCCGACCTGCCGACCGACGTGCAGCAGACCATGACCAACGAACTGGGCACCCACGACACGCCGCGCTTCGCCACCCGCTGCGGCGGCGACATCTGGAAGACCTACCTGGGCCTGATCTTCCAGATGACCTATGTCGGCACTCCGACCATCTACTACGGCGACGAGTACGGCATGCAGGGCGGCGCCGATCCGGACAACCGCCGCACCTTCGACTGGAGCCAGGCCACGCTCGGCAACAGCGCGGTGGCGCTGACCAGCAAGCTCATTGCCATCCGCAACGCCTACCCTGCCTTGCGCACCGGTTCGTTCATGACCCTGATCACCGACGACACCAATCACATCTATGCCTACGGCCGCTTCGACCAGGCCAACCGCATCGCCGTGGTGCTGAACAACGACTCCGTTTCGCACAGCGTGACCGTACCGGTGTGGCAGCTCAGCATGGTCGACGGCAGCAGCGTCACCGATCAGCTCAGCGGACAGAGCTACGTCGTCAGCAGTGGTCAGGTGACGGTGAACGTGAACGGACATTACGGTGCCATCCTTGCGCAGTGAGGAACGACAAGGGCTGACGATGAGGCAGCAACGCGAACCGGAGATACGCGTCGAAGGTCGCTCGCTTCGATGCCGATACATGAAGCGAGCGGCATTGTTGAGTGCCGTGCTCGTGACTGCGGCCATGGCCGCAGCGCCGGCCACAGATCACTGGCAGCGGGAGTTGCATTGGCACGGCGCCGCCGCCCGCATGACCACCGCTGCCGACGGCGCGTATCGGCTGCAGACGCCGACCGGTGAGCGCCGCATCGCGCCGCAGGCCTGGTCCGCCGACACCGCCAGTGTGCTGTTCGACGGCCTGTTCGCAATGGCGCAGTCGGATCTGAAAAAGGATTCGGTGCCGGCGATCCGCGACCCCGCCTACGACCACGGCCGGCCCATCGCCTGCGCCTGCTTCATCGCGGGCAAGCAGTGGCCGTTCGTGTGGACGCGCGACCTGGCCTATTCGACCGATCTCGCGCTGTGGCGTTTCGATCCGGCGCGCGCGCGGCGTTCGCTCGCGTTCAAGCTCTCCGGCGTGCGCGCGTCCGGCGTGCCGCAGGGCTCGTACGTGGTGCAGGACACCGGCTCCGGCGGCAGCTGGCCGATCAGCACCGACCGCGTGGTGTGGTTTCTGGGCGCGCGCCACCTGCTCGACGATCGCGCTTTCGCCGGCACGACCTGGCGCGCGCTGCAGGACACCCTGGCGCAGGACCGCGAGTACGCCTTCGATCCGGCCACGGGCCTGTACCGCGGCGAGACCTCGTTTCTGGACTGGCGCGAACAGAGCTATCCGGCGTGGACCGCCAACGACGTACGCTTCATCGCGCAGTCCTACGCGCTGTCGACCAACGTGCTGCACTACGAGGCGCTGCGGATGGCCGCGCGCATGGCCGCCGCGCGCGGCGACGACTCGGCGCCGGGTTATGCGCAGCAGGCCGAAGCGCTCAGGACGGCGATCAACCGCAGATTCTGGAATCCGCGGACGCGGATGTACATGAGCTATCTCGGCGGCGGCGATCCGCCGCTGCCGGTGGCCAGCTACGACCTGCTGGGCGAGGCGCTGGCGATCACCAGCGGCGTGGCCGACCCGGCGCGCGCGCGGCAGGCGCTGGCGCACTATCCGACCTGGCCCGCGGGCAGCCCGGTGATCTGGCCCGAGCGCAGGGATCAGCCGATCTACCACAATCGCGCGATCTGGCCTTTCGTCAGTGCCTATGCCTTGCGTGCCGCGCGCAAGGTGGACGATCCGGCGCGCATCGCCCACGAGCTGCGCTCGATCCTGCGCGCCGCCGCGCTCAGCGGTTCGAACATGGAGAACTTCGCGCTGGAGTCGCTCTCCACCCACGTCCCCGGCAAGCTGGGCGGGCCGGTGGTCGACTCGCCGCGCCAGCTGTGGTCGGTGGCGGGTTATCTGAACATGGTGGTCGAGGGCGTGTTCGGACTGACCGCCGACGGCCGCGTCGAACCCAAATTGCCGGTGACGCTGGTGCCGATGCTGTTCGGCGATCGCATGTCGATCACCCTGCGTACGCCGCAACAGCGCATCGTCCTGCTGCGACCGGCCACACTCGACGGCGATCTGCTGGTCGCCGCCAGCGTGCAGACACAGGGCGACGAGACGCGCGTGCAGCTGAAGTCCATCAGCGTGCCGGATGCGCCGCTGCGCGAGGACGCGCCCGAATTCGCGCCGGCCGCGCCGGCGGCGCCCGAGGTCGTGCGCTCCGGCGATCACTGGCAGGTGCGCGCCGCGGCGCCGGGCCTGCTCTACGTCGACGGCCGTCTGCACGGCCCCATCGATGGCGCGCTGGCGTTGCCGTGGACGCCGTTGCGCCAGTGCTTCAGCCTGACCCGGCGCGATGCCGCGGGTCTGGAGTCGCTGCCCAGCCCGGCGGTCTGTGTCGGCGCCACCGCGGCACTCGCCGGGCCCTGGCCGCGCGTCTGGACCGCGCCCGATACCGGAACCTATGCGCTGCGCCTCGACTACGCCAACGACCACGGGCCGATCAACACCGGCATCACCGCAGCGGTGAAGCGGATCGTGGTGGAATGCGCGGGTCAAACGCCGCAGACCGCGGCGGTCGTGATGCCGCAGAGCGCGGGCGCGGCGCGCTCGACCGAGGTCATCTTCGGTGCCCGTGCGGGGGCGCGGTGTTCCTTCCATCTGCTGCAGGGCTTCAACATGAGTTTTCTGGCGACCGCGGCGCAATACACCGGCGGCCAGGGCGGGGCGAGCGGACCCGTGAACGATGCCGACGTCGGCGCGCTGCTGATCTCGCCGGTGAGCTTCGAGGCTGCGAAGCCGTGAGCCGCACGTCGAAGCCCGAGCTGACGTTCCGGCAGATCTGGAACCTCTGTTTCGGCTTTCTCGGCATCCAGTTCGGCTTCGCCCTGCAGAACGCCAACGTCAGCCGCATCTTCCAGACCCTGGGGGCGCGCGTCGACGACATCCCGATCCTGTGGGTGGCCGCGCCGCTGACCGGTCTGATCGTGCAGCCGCTGATCGGCCACTACTCCGATCGCACCTGGAATCGGCTGGGCCGGCGCCGGCCGTACTTTCTCGCCGGCGCGCTGCTGGCCACGCTGGCGCTGCTGGCCATGCCCAACGCGCCGGTGTTGTGGGTCGCGGCGGGACTGCTGTGGATCATGGATGCGTCGTTCAACGTGTCGATGGAGCCGTTCCGAGCCTTCGTCGCCGACCAGCTGCCGACAGCGCAGCGGCCGCTGGGCTATGCCATGCAGAGTTTCCTGATCGGCGTGGGCGGGGTCGTCGCCTCGATGCTGCCGTGGCTGCTGGCCAAGGCCGGTGTCGCCAACGTGGCAGCGGGCGACGCCATTCCCGATACCGTGCGCTATGCCTTCTACGCGGGCGCCGTCGTGCTGCTCGCGGCGGTCGGCTGGACCGTGCACTCCACGCGCGAATACCCGCCCGATCAGCTGGCCGCCTTCAGCGACAGCCTGCCGGTGCCGCCGCGCGCGGAGGATCGCGCCGCCGCGCGCCGCCAGGGCCTGCTGTGGCTGGGCGCGGGCCTCGTCGCCGTGATGGCGGTCGCGCTGAGCCATCTGGACTACCGGCTCTACCTGCTGGCCGGCGGCCTGCTCGCGTTCGGGCTGGGCATGCTCTGGCTGGGTTTTTCGCGCCGCGAGCATGTGCTGACGGGAATCCTTGCGGACCTGCGCGACATGCCGGTCGCCATGCGCCGATTGGCGTGGGTGCAGTTCTTCTCGTGGTTCGCGATGTTCGCGCTGTGGACCTACACCACGCCGGCGGTGACCTCGGTGCAGTTCGGCGCGACCGATCCGCATTCGGCGGCCTACAACCAGGGTGCCAACTGGGTGGGCGTGCTGTTCGCGACCTACAACGGCTTCGCGGTGCTGGCCGCGGTGGTGATTCCGTGGATGGTGCGGCGCTTCGGGCTGCGCTGGAGCCATCTGATCAACGTCTGGCTGGGCGGGCTGGGGCTGTTGTCGTTTCTGCTGATCCGCGATCCCGACTGGCTGCTGCTGTCGATGGTGGGGGTCAGCTTCGCCTGGGCCTCGATCCTTTCGCTGCCCTATGCGCTGCTGTCGGACCACGTGCCGGCGGCGAAGATGGGCGTCTACATGGGCATCTTCAATTTCTTCATCGTGATCCCGCAGATCCTGGCCGCCAGCGTGCTGGGCGTGCTGCTGCATCTGGGCTTCGGCGGGCGGCCGATGGGCGCGCTGGCGCTGGGAGGCTTCAGTCTGCTGATCGCAGGGCTGTGCGTGCTGCGCGTCGCGGAGCCGGCGGCGGATCAAGCGGTAGCGGTGTCGCCCGGCTGACCGATACGCCGCCGCGAGTCGCGATTTGCGTCGCGAATCTCAGGAGACCCGGCTGCGACCGCGCGGCGAGGCCGCGCTGCGCCGTACCGCCGCGGCGGCGCGCGGCGGGCTCGTCGTCGCGGAAGCGATGCCGATGCCGCAGGACTGCCGCACGACCAGGGTCGCCGGCAGCTTGATCGACTGCGCCGGATCGTTGTGGATCAGGTTCAGCAGGGTTTCGACCAGCAGCTCGCCGGCGCGGCGGGTGTCCTGCTGCACCGTCGTCAGCGGCGGATTGACGAAGCTGGCGATGGGAATGTCATCGAAGCCGACCACCGCCACGTCCGCGGGAACGCGTATGCCGCGACTGGCGAGCGCGCGCATGGCGCCGATCGCGATCAGGTCGCTGGCGGCGAACACCGCATCGAAGGCGACGCCGCGTTCCAGCAGGACGCTGGTCGCCTCGAATCCGGCCGACTCGGTGGAAATGGCGTCCACCTGCAAGGCTTCGTCCGGTGTCAGTCCGGCCGCATGCAGCGCCGTAACGTAGCCCTGGTAGCGCTCGAAAAATTCCGGAGAGCGCAGCGAGGCATTGCCGACGAAGGCGATGCGCCGGCGGCCCAGCGCCAGCAGATGCTCCGCGGCCTGCTGTCCGCCGCGCAGGTTGTCGCAGCCGATCGACAGGCCCGGCTGGTCGGCCAGCACCGCGCCCCAGCGCACGAAGTGCGTGCCCTGTTCGACCAGGGCTTCGAGCCGGCTGCGGTAGTCGAGGTAATCGCCGTAGCCCAGCAGGATGATGCCGTCGGCCTTGTGGCAGTCCTCGTAGTCGGCGTGCCAGTTGCGCGACAGCTCCTGGAACGAGATCAGCAGGTCGTAGCCGTGCCGCGCGCAGGCGTGGGTCACCGAGCCCAGCATCGACAGAAAGAACGGATTGATGCTGGAGTCATCGACCGTCGGATCCTCGAAGATCAACAGGGCCAGCGTTCCCGAGTGCTTCGAGCGCAGGTTCGACGCGTTCTTGTCGACCTTGTAGTTGAGCTGGCGCGCGATCGCCAGGATGCGTTCGCGGGTTTCCGCGCTCACCGTCGGGTGCCCGCGCAGCGCGCGCGAGACCGTCGATTGCGACACCCCGGCGAGGTGCGCGATGTCGAACGAATTGGATTTGCCCTTGATCCGCATGCTGCCGCCCGGCTGCCACGAGGCCGATGCGGCACGCTAGAGGAACCCGCGCAGGATGTACAGAAGCGATGCGGCGGCAGAGCGATGCTGCATCGCAGCGTGCGGGTACGCCGCCGCACTGCGTGTCGTGTTCAGGACGCGAACGCCGCCTGCGCCTGCCTGGCCGCGCGACGGGCCGCGCGCCGCAGGCGCCGGCGCTCGGAGCCGCGCGCGAACAGCAGGTAGATCGCGGGCGTGCTGAGCAGGGTCAGCGACTGCGAGAAGATCAGGCCGCCGATCAGGGCGATGCCCAGCGGACGGCGCAGCTCGGCGCCGGCGCCGAAGCCGATCGCCAGCGGCGTCGCCGACAGGATCGCCACCATCGTCGTCATCATGATCGGGCGGAAGCGCACCAGGCAGGCCTCGCGGATGGCCTCGAGCGGCGTCATGCCGTGCTCGCGCTCGGCGACCAGGGCGAAGTCCACCATCATGATGGCGTTCTTCTTGACGATGCCGATCAGCAGCACGATGGCGATGATCGACACCACCGACAGCTCGGTGTCGGTGACCAGCAGCGCCAGCATGGCGCCGACGCCGGCGGCAGGCAGGGTGGAGAGGATCGTGATCGGGTGGACCAGGTTTTCGTACAGCATGCCGAGCACGATGTAGACCGCCAGCAGCGCGCCGAGCAGCAGCAGCGGCGTGTTGTTCTGCTGTTCGGTGAAGCGGCGGAAGTCGCCGCCGAAGGCGCCGCGGATGTCGCCGGGCATGCGCAGCGCCTGCATGATGCGGTTGATCTCGGTCACCGCCGAGGACATCGCCACGCCGGGCGCCAGGTTGAAGCTGAGGCTGATCACCGCGAGCTGGCCCTCGTGGTCGATCTCGGTCGGCGCCAGACCGGGCTGCAGGGTGGCGACGGCGGTGATCGGGACCATGCCGCCGGAACCGGTCTTCACGAACACGCGCTTCAGCGAAGCCGGCGACTCGGCCATGCCGGGCAGGGTGCTCAGCACCACCTGGTACTGGTTGAGGTCGGAGTAGATGGTCGAGATCTGGCGCTGGCCGAAGGCGTCGTAGAGCGCGCTGTCGATGGCGCCGATGCTGACGCCGAGGCGCGCCGCGGCGGGGCGGTTGATGTCCAGCGTCTCGCGCAGGCCGGCGCCCTCCAGACTGGTGCTGACGTCGCGGAAGATCGGCGACTTCTTCATCTGCGCCGCCAGCCTGGGCGCCCAGGCCTCCAGCTCGGCGTAGGTGTCGGCCTTGATGTTGTAGCTGTACTGCGTCTTGCTGTTGCCGCCGCCGGGTCCGCCGATGTCCTGCACCGGGCGCAGGTAGACGCTGATGCCCGGCACCACCGAGGTCTCGCGGCGCAGCCGGTTCATCACGTCGAACGTGGACGAGCGGCGGCCCGCGCCCAGCGGCTTGAGGTTGATCAGCATCTGCCCGGTGTTGCCGCTGCCGCTGCGCCAGCTGCCCAGCCGCGAGCCGACGCTGGCGACCGCGGGGTCGTCCTGCACGATCTTCGCCACCCGCTGCTGCAGCGTCATCATCACCGTGGGCGAGGTAGTCGCGCTGGCCTCGGTGAAAGCCACCAGCGCGCCGGTGTCCTGCTGCGGGAAGAAGCCCTTGGGCACCACCACCATCAGCGCGATGGTCAGCGCCAGCAGGATCAGCGGCTGCAGCGCGAAGGTGCGCGGATGCCGCAGCGCCCAGTCCAGGGCGCGTGCGTACGAGCGGCGCAGGCCGGCGTGGAAGGCCTCGATCTTGCGGCCCAGCCGCGAGGTTTCGGCGGCCCCGTCGTGGCGGCGCAGGAACTGCCCGCACAGCGCCGGCGTCAGCGTCAGCGACACCAGCGCCGAGATCACGATCGCCGCCACCAGGGTCACCGAGAACTCGCGAAACAGCATGCCGAAGAAGCCGCTCATGAACAGCAGCGGCGCGAAGACCGCCACCAGCGAGGCGGTGATCGAGACCACCGTGAAGCCGACCTCGCGGGTGCCGGCGAAGGCGGCCTGCATCGGGCGCATGCCCTGTTCGAGATGGCGGTGGATGTTCTCGATCACCACGATGGCATCGTCGACGACGAAACCGATCGCGATCACCAGCGCCATCAGCGAGAAGTTGTCCAGCGTGTAGCCCAGCAGGTACATCACGACAAAGGCGCCGCACACCGACAGCGGCGCCGCCAGCGCGGCGATCAGGGTCGGCGCCCAGCGGCGCAGGAACAGCAGCATGGTCAGCACGACCAGGCCGAGGCTGATGAACAGCGTGATCTGCACCTCGTCGACCGAGGCGCGGATGGTCGGCGTGCGGTCGAAGTAGGGTGTCAGCCGCACGCCGCCGGGCAGGGTGGCGTCCAGCTCGGGCAGCATCGCGCGCACGCGGTCGACGATCGCGATCACGTTGGCGTCGGACTGCTTGCGGATCATCAGCTGGATCGAGCGCCGGCCGTTGAACCACGCGGCCTGGTAGGCGTCCTGCTGGCCGTTGTAGACATGGGCGATATCGCGCAGCCGCACCGGCACGCCCTTGCGCACCGCGATCACGGTGTCGGCGAATTGCGCCGCGGTCGCCAGCGTGGTGTCGGCGGCGATCGCGATCTGCGAATGGCCGTCGGACAGATAGCCCTGCGGCGCGATCACGTTGGCCGCGACCAGCGCGTTGCGCACCTGGTCGCCGGTCAGGCCCATCGCCGCCATCGCGCGCAGGTTGAGGTCCACGCGCACCGCCGGCTTGGCGCCGCCGGCCACGTCGACCTGGGCCACCCCGGAGATCTGCGACAGCCGCGGCGCCAGCGTGGTGTCGGCGAAGTTGTACAGCTGCGACAGCGGCTGGGTGTCGGAGGTCAGCGCCAGCACCAGCACCGGCGCATTGTTGGGGTTGGCCTTGCGGTAGATCGGCGCGGTGCGCAGGCTGGACGGCAGGTCGGGCGCGGCGGCGTTGATCGCCGCCTGCACGTCGCGCGCGGTGTCGTCGATGTTGCGGCCGACGTCGAACAGCATGATCACGAAGGTCGAGCCCTCCGAACTCGACGAGTTCATCTCGTCGATACCGGCGATCTGGCCGAGATGGCGTTCCAGCGGCGCCGCCACGGTGTTGGCCATGTTGCGCGCGTCGGCGCCCGGCACATTGGCTTCGACGAAGATCGCCGGAAACTCGAGATTGGGCAGCGGGCCGACGCCGAGCAGGCTGTAGGCGATCAGGCCCGCCACCAGCACGCCGACCGCCAGCAGCGAGGTGCCGACCGGGCGCCGGATGAAGGGCGCGGAGATGTTCATGCGGCGTCGGGCTCCGCGGCCTCGCTGCGGCGGATGCCGTGCGCGCGCAGCCACGCCGCGAACTGCTCCAGGTACAGGTAGATCACCGGGGTGGTGTACAGCGTGACCAGTTGCGACAGCAGCAGGCCGCCGACGATGCTGATGCCCAGCGGCCGGCGCAGCTCCGAGCCGATGCCGTTGCCCAGCGCCAGCGGCAGCGCGCCCAGCAGCGCCGCGGCTGTGGTCATCATGATCGGGCGGAAGCGCAGCAGCGCAGCGCGGTGGATCGCCGGCAGCGGCGCCATGCCCTCGCGCTGGGCGACGATCGCGAAGTCCACCATCATGATGGCGTTTTTCTTGACGATGCCGATCAGCAGGATGATGCCGATGATGCCGTCGACCGACAGCGGCATGCCGAACGCGATCAGTGCCAGCAGCGCGCCGACGCCGGCCGAAGGCAGCGTCGACAGGATCGTCAGCGGATGGATGTAGCTCTCGTAGAGCACGCCCAGCACGATGTAGATCACCACGATCGCGGCCAGGATCAGCAGCACCTCGTCGGTCAGCGAGGCCGAGAACTCCGCCGCCGAGCCGATGAAGCCGGCGCGCAGCGAGGCGGGGAAGTCCATCTGCTGCTGCACGCTGCTGATGGCGTCGACCGCCTGCGACAGCGAGTAGCCGCCGGCGACGTTGAACGAGATCACCACCGCGGGCATCTGGTCGAAGTGGCTGATCACCAGTGGCGCCGAGGCCTGCTGCACGCTGGCCAGCGTCGACAGCGGCACGGTGCCGCCGCCGCCGATGACGATGCCGGTGTTGGCCGCGCCGATGCCGGTCGGCGTCGACGAGTTGCTCGACGCCGCCTGGCCGAAGGTGGTGGCGTTGCTGCCGCTGAGCGCGCCGCTGGCGTTGGTGCGCACGGTCAGTTGGTCGAGCAGGGCGGTGCTGCTGCGGAATTGCGGCGCCACCTCGAGGATCACGCGGTACTGGTTGAGCTCGGTGAAGATGGTCGAGATCTGGCGCTGGCCGAAGGCGTCATAGAG
>JAJYMF010000261.1 GCA_021787175.1 Pseudomonadota bacterium
TCTCCTCCACCTCCTCCTTTGGGGGATTCAGCCCTCGGACCGCAAGGTTCGGGGGCTTTTTTCTGACCGGCGCCCCTCCACGGTACCGCTGAGCACCCGTCCTATCATTGACCGGTCATGCCCAAGCACCTCACCCCGGCCGACTACCTCAAGAAGATCCTCACGGCACGGGTCTACGATGTCGCGGTCGAATCGCCGCTGGAGCCGGCCCGCAACCTCAGCCGGCGCCTGCACAACAAGGTGCTCCTCAAGCGCGAGGACCAGCAGCCGGTCTTCAGCTTCAAGCTGCGCGGCGCGTACAACAAGATGGCGCACCTGGCCCCGGAGCAGCTCGAACGCGGCGTCATCTGCGCGTCGGCGGGCAACCATGCGCAGGGCGTGGCGCTGGCGGCCCACCGCCTCGGCGCCCGCGCCGCGATCGTGATGCCGGTGACGACGCCGCAGGTGAAGATCGACGCCGTCAAGGCGCTCGGCGGCGACGTGGTGCTGCATGGCGAGAGCTATTCGGACGCCTACCTGCACGCGGTGGAACTCGGTCGCGAGCAAGGGCTCACGTTCGTCCACCCCTTCGACGACCCGGACGTGATCGCCGGCCAGGGCACCATCGCCATGGAAATCCTGCGCCAGCACCAGGGGCCGCTCGACGCGGTGTTCGTCGCCATCGGCGGCGGCGGCCTCATTGCCGGCGTGGCCAGCTACATCAAGGCGGTCCGGCCGGAGATCAAGGTGATCGGCGTCCAGATGAGCGACTCCGATGCCATGACCCAGTCGGTCGCCGCCCGCAAGCGCGTCACGCTCGGCGACGTCGGCCTGTTCTCGGACGGCACCGCCGTGAAGCTGGTCGGCGAGGAGACCTTCCGCATCGCCCGCGACCTGGTCGACGAGTACATCCGCGTCGACACCGATGCCGTGTGCGCGGCGATCAAGGACGTCTTCGTCGACACCCGCTCGATCGTGGAGCCCGCGGGCGCCATGTCGGTGGCGGCGATCAAGCAGTACGTCTCGGAGCGCAAGACACGCGGCGAAACCTATGCCGCGATCCTGTGCGGCGCCAACATGAACTTCGACCGGCTGCGCTTCGTCGCCGAGCGGGCCGAGGTCGGCGAGGAGCGCGAGGCGCTGTTCGCCGTCACCATCCCCGAGGAACGCGGCAGCTTCAAGCGCTTCTGCGCGCTGATCGGCGCCCTGCCCGGCGGACCGCGCAATGTCACCGAATTCAATTACCGCATCAGCGATGCGCAGCGCGCGCACGTGTTCGTCGGCGTGACGACTCACGGCAAGGGCGAGTCGGCGCGCATCGCCGCCAATTTCACGCGGCACGGGTTCGAGGCGCTCGACCTCACCCACGACGAACTCGCGAAGGAACACATCCGGCACATGGTCGGCGGGCATTCGGGACTGGCGCGCGACGAGCGGCTGCTGCGCTTCGTGTTTCCCGAGCGTCCGGGCGCGCTGATGAAGTTCCTGTCGCACCTGCAGCCGGGCTGGAACATCACCTTGTTCCACTACCGCAACCAGGGCGCCGACTACGGTCGCATCCTGGTGGGGCTGCAGGTGCCCAAGAGCGACAACAAGGCGTTCAAGGAGTTCCTCGCGGCGCTGGGTTATCCGTGCGTGGAGGAAACCGACAATCCGGTCTACCGCCTGTTCCTGCGCACCTGAGAAGCCTCACTTGCGCGGCGGCAGTTCCAGGGTCAGCAAGGCCGCGCCGTCGCCGCCTTGCGCCAGCACGGCGCGGCGGCCCTGCACCGACTGCAGCACCACGCCTTCCTCGATCGCCGCGCCGACGCGGTATGGCTTGGCCGGCTTGCCGTCGACGGAGATGAGCGCCACCCCTTTCTGCGAAGCGGCGCCAGCAACTACGCCGACGAGCATCAGGCGGCTGGCCAGCGCTGGCGCGGCCGGCGCCGCTGCGACGGCGGCGGGGCTGGCGCCGAGCAGCCGCGCCACGGCGACAGGGTCGGCCGCGGCAGGAGCGCGGGTGACGGCGGGTGCCAGCGGCGCGGCGCCCGAACGCGCCGACATCCGCAGGCCCCAGAACACGGCACTGGCTGCCACCAGGGACCACAGGAGGAAGGTCGTGCCCGCCACGGCCCACCGGCTCTGCATATTCGTCACCATGCGGCGATTATCATTGAAGCGATTGGATCCACACCCGCAATGAACTCCCTGACCATCGCCCTGCGCCGCGCGCGCCAGGCCGGCTTCACCCTGATCGAGCTCATGGTCGTGCTGGTCATCATCGGCGTGCTCGCCGCGCTGATCGTGCCCAACGTGCTGGACCGCGCCGACGACGCGCGAGCGACGGCCGCCAAGACCGACGTCAACAACCTGATGCAGGCGCTCAAGCTGTACCGGCTCGACAACCAGCGCTATCCGACCACCGAGCAGGGCCTGCAAGCCCTCGTGGCCAAGCCCGCGACGCCGCCGGTGCCTCCCAACTGGAAGCCATACGTCGAGAAGCTGCCCAACGACCCATGGGGCCGTCCGTACCAGTACCTCAATCCCGGCGTGAAGGGCGAGATCGACGTGATGTCGTTCGGCGCCGACGGCCAGCCCGGCGGAGAGGGCAACAATGCGGACATCGGCAGCTGGCAGTAGCTGCCGGCACCGCCCAGCCGTCGCGCTGCCGCACGGCCGCAGCCGCGGCTTCACCCTGATCGAACTGCTGGTGGTGGTCGCGATCATCGCGATCGCGTCCGCCGGCGTGAGCTTCGCGCTGCGCGACTCCGGCGCGACCCAGCTGGAGCGCGAGGCCCAGCGGCTGGCGGCGCTGCTGGAATCGGGACGCGCCCAGTCGCGCAGCACCGGCGTGCCGGTGCTCTGGTCGCCGACCGAAGGCGGATTCCGCTTCGACGGCGTGCCCGCCGAGCTGTTGCCCCAGCGCTGGCTCGCCGACACGACGCAGGTGCGCGGCAGCGTGACGCTGCGGCTCGGCCCGGAGCCGATCATCGGCCGCCAGGAAGTGGTGCTGGAATCGACGGCCTTGCCGGGGCGCAGCC
>JAJYMF010000298.1 GCA_021787175.1 Pseudomonadota bacterium
GGACTGTGGTTTCACATCCAGCGCATCAGCCGCGCCGACGTTTTTCCGCCGCCTGCGCTTGCCGCGGGCTCGCTGCTCGCACTGCTGGCGCTGTCCCTGGCGCTGCCGGTGGCCAGCCAGGCCGCGGCCGACCTTTCCCGGGTTCCGGCTGCGCTGGCACTCGACTGGTTCTTCCTGTTCTGGCATCCGCTCATTTACGCCACTTCGACTGGCACCGTATGGGTTTTCGTGGCTGGCGCGACCGCGCTGCTCCTGCTCCTGCCGGCGCTGCCGCACGCCGCGGCCGCGCCGGTGGCCGAGGTGCATCCGGAAAATTGCAACGGCTGCCGCCGCTGCTTCGACGATTGCCCCTACGCCGCCATCGCCATGGTGCCGCATCCGGGCGGAACCGCGGACCGGCAGCTCGCCCAGGTGGTCGCCGGACTCTGCGCCGGCTGCGGCATCTGCGCCGGCTCCTGCCCGTCGTCCACGCCGTTTCGCAGCACGGCTGAACTGGACACCGGCATCGACATGCCGCAGTTCCCGGTCGGCAGGCTGAGACGCGCGCTGAATCGGGGGCTGGCGCGCCTCGAGGGCGAGCGTCGCATGGTCGTATTCGGCTGCGACCGCGGCGCGGACGTGGCCACCCTGAAGGGTAAGGACCTTGCGAGCTTCAGCCTGATCTGCACCGGCATGCTGCCGCCCTCTTTTGTCGACTATGCGCTGCGCAGCGGCGCCGCGGGCGTTATGGTGACCGGATGCCGCGCGGGCGGCTGCGCCTTCCGCCTTGGCAATCGCTGGACCGAGCAGCGCCTCGCGGGGATACGTGAGCCGCGTTTGCGCGCGCTTGCGCCGGGCAAGGTCCTGCGCATCGTCTGGGCGGACCAGGGCGAGGAGGCGAAGCTCGCCGTCGCGGTCGACGAGCTGCGACGGACGCTCGCGGCAGAACGATTGCACATCGCGGATCCCCTAGCGGCTTCGCCCCTTGCATCGGCGCGGATCAACGCGCATGGCTAGACCGATTTCCTGGATCGGCCAGGCCTTGCTCTACGGCTTGTTCGCGCTGATCATCGGCTATTTCTCGCGCGCGCCGACGTACCGGCATTTGGCCGCAAACCAGGCGCTGATCAAGCTCAGTTTCAGCCATGAGGGCAGGCGCGTCGCGGCCTGTCGCGAACGTACCGCGCAGGAACTCGCGAAGCTGGCGCCGAACATGCGCGCACCGATGGATTGTCCGCGCGAGCGCTCGCCGGTTACCGTCGAAATCGACTTGGACGGCAGCCTGGTCTACCGCCACGTCGCGCAGCCCTCCGGGCTGTCGAAGGATGGCGCGTCCACCGTTTATCAGCGATTTCCCGTGCCCGCGGGCGAACATCGTCTGGCAGTTCGCCTGAACGACGATGCGCGGACCCCAGGCTTCGATTACCGCCGCGCGGACCTGGTGAACCTCAAACCCGGACAGGTCCTGGTGATCGACTTCAACCAGGAAGCGGGCGGGATCACCCTGCAATGAACGCGTCGAGGAATCCTCCGCCCGAGTACGCGCTGCCGCTGCCGGACAGCGCGCGGCAGGCGCTGGCGCGGGCCTGGTTATGGCTGGGCCTGCTTTCGCTGGTCGGTTCGGGCATGTTTGCGGTGTTGCTGGTGCTGTCGCGCACCCCGGTATTGCAGAACCTGTTTCCGGTCGCAGATTTCTTCCACGTCGCGCTGGTGGCCCATGTCGACCTGTCGGTCCTGGTGTGGTTCATCGCCATTGCCGGCATGCTGTGGAGCATCAACAGTTCTGCCCGCGCAATGAACTGGGGCTGGCTTGCCCTTTCGCTCTGTGCGCTCGGTGTGGCGCTGATGGCGCTTGCGCCGTTTATCGGCCACGGCGAGCCGATCATGGCGAATTACATTCCGCTGCTCAGCGATCCGGTATTCATCTCGGGGCTCCTCGTATTCGGCGCCGGGTTCACCCTGCTGGTGCTGCGCAGCCTCGCGCTTGCCCCGGTGCTGGGGCTGCATTTCAACGGCGCCGGCGCCCTGCGCTTCGGCCTGAATGCGGCTGCCGTCTCCGCCGCCGTGGCGATCCTGGCGTTCGCGTGGTCCTATGCGGCAGTGCCGACCTCGCTGCGCGCCAGCGCCTACTATGAAATCCTTTTCTGGGGAGGTGGCCACGCACTGCAGTTCACCTGGACCCTGCTGATGCTGGTGGCGTGGATCTGGCTTACCAGCGCCTGCGGCGCGCGCGTGCCGCTGAGTCCGCGCGTGGCGCTGCTGATGTTCCTGTTGGCTCTGGTCTGCGTATTCGTCACCCCCTACGCCTACTTGGCGTACGGCGTCGCCTCGGTCGAACACCGCAATCTCCTAACCTGGGCCATGCGCATCGGCGGCGGACTGGCGATCCTGCCGATGAGCCTGGCGGTGCTCGTCGCGCTGCGCCCGGCCTCGGATTTGCGCGATGACGCGCGGCCGCTGCGCGCAGCACTGCTTTCCTCGGTCGTATTGTTTGCGGTCGGCGGCGTAATCGGCATCTTCATCAGCGGCAGCAACGTCAAGATCCCCGCCCATTACCACGGTTCCATCGTTGGCGCCACGCTCGCCCTGATGGGCCTGGTCTACCATTTGCTGCCGCAACTGGGCTACGCCGCGCCCGTCGGCAGGCTGGCGCGGTGGCAGCCTGTCGTCTACGCCACGGGGCAATTGATGCACATCACCGGCCTGGTATGGTCGGGCGGCTACGGCGTGCAGCGCAAGGTTGCGGGTGCCGAGCAGGCGCTCAGGGGCAGTGGCGAAATCGCCGGAATGGGACTGATGGGATTGGGCGGGCTCATCGCCATTATCGGCGGCCTGCTGTTCGTGGTCGTGGTGATCCGCGCGGTGCGCCACGGCAAGCGCGCGGCCGGACGATGATCAGGCCCCTGCAGCGCGGCATGCGGTGGCTGTTCATGCGCGCCGAGGCGCTGTTCAACGCCGCCTTCGGCGACGGGCTCAATCCGCTCTATCACCTCGGTGCCATCAGCTTTTTCCTGTTAGA
>JAJYMF010000185.1 GCA_021787175.1 Pseudomonadota bacterium
CCGCTTTCGCCCGGCCGGGCGCCGCAGCGAGCTGCGCGCGCGCCAGATCGAGCGCGGCCGCCAGATTCGTGCCCTGCGCCTCGATCAGGTGCGGGTCGATCTGGTCGAGCGCGCGCTGCAGCAAAGCAAGGTCGTCGGTCGGCGGCAACAGCACGCCCGCCTCGCCGGCGTACACGACGAGGCCGACGCGTTCGCCCTGCAGGCGCGGCAGCCAGTCGAGCAGTTCGAGGCGCGCGCGGGCGAGTCGATCCGGCGCATACGATTTTTCATGGGCGTCAGCCCGCAGAAAATCAGAGTCGCCATGGGGAGCGATGTCGGCAGCGCGCATCGAGGCGGACACGTCGAGCACCGCCATCACCGTCAGCAGGTGGCGCGGCGTGGTCTGCCCCGCGCGCAGTTCGAGCGGCAGCCGCGGGCCGGCGGCCGCCAGCGCCAGCAGAACCCAGGCCAGCGCGTATGCCAGGGCGCGCGGCCAGGCGCCGGCCTGGGCGGCGGGCAGGCTGGCCGCCCACGGCAGCAGCTCGGCGTCGGCGTAGCGCAGCAGCCGCGCGCGGCGCCGGCCGCGCCACACGGCGAACAGCAGCGGCACTGCCGCGAGGCCCAGCCACAGCGGTTCGCGCCAGTGAAGGTGCAGCAGCGGCTCGATCATGCGCTGCGCCTGTAGGCCAGCCAGTGCGCCCACACCAGCAGGAGCGCTGCCAGCGCCAGCGCCACCCAGTACCCCTCGCGCACCTGGCGCTGCTGCGCCGGGCGCGACAGGGTCGGCTCGATTGCGTCGATGGCACGGATCACCCGCGCGGCGTCGGCGGCGCTGGCGATCGCAAAATACTGCCCGCGGGTGAGCCGCGCGAGGTCGGCGAGATCGGGCTGCGGGTCGGCATCGGACCGGTTGGACACGGCGCGCGCTGCCGCGTAGGGATCGCTGCCGAACTGCAGGGCATGGATCGCCACCCCGGCCTGGTGCGCCACCGCCAGCGATTCGGCGGGCGTCAGGGTGCCGGCGTTGTTGTCGGCGCCGTCGCTCACCAGGAGGATGGCCGGGCGCAGGCGGCGCGGGCGCACCTGCTTCAGCGCCATGCCGAGCGCGTCGCCCAGCGCGGTGTCGCCGCCCACCATGCCGACCTGGATGCGCCGGATCTGCGCGGCGACATGGGCGCGGTCGAAGGTCGGCGGGGTCAGCGTCGCCACCTCGCTGCCGAACACGATGACGCCGAAGCGGTCGCCGGGGCGTCCGTCGATGAAGCGCTGCAAGGTGTCCTTCAGCACCGTCATGCGTTCGACCTCGATATCGCCCTGGCTGAAATCGCGGATGCTCATGGTGAGCGAGGTGTCGATCAGCAGCACCATGTCGCGCCCCTCGGGCGGCGGCGTGATCCAGTCGCCCACTTCGCGCGGCTGCGCCAGCGCCAGCACCAGCAGGGCAAACGCCAGCCCGCGCAGCACGACCGGCCAGCGCAGGCTGGGCGCGGGCAGGCGCCCGACCTGCGCCAGCGGCAGCGCGGGGTGGTTGAGGATCACGCCCGGCACGTCGCCCTGCGCACGCCGCCAGGCCAGCCAGACCCAGGCGGCGAGCGGCAGCAGCAGGACGAGCCAGGCGGGCTGCGCCAGTTCAAGCATGGCGTCTCCACCTGCGGGCGCTTTCGCACAGGCGCGCCAGCGCCGTGTAGCCATCGGGCGGCGGCGGGGCAAAGCGCAATTGCTCCAGGGTCTTCGCCCAGCCGGACCACGCGGCTGGGTCGAGGCCGGGCGGGCACATGGCCGCGTCCACCCGCGTCAGCTTGAAGGATTTACGCGCCCAGGCGTCGAGCCGGGCGGCCAAGGTGGGCAGACTGCCCTGCCGCTGCGCCGCCGCCGCGGCAATCGCGTGCAGGGCGCGCGCCGGGCGGCGGCGATGCCGCAGCCAGGCGAGCAGCGCAAAACCGGCCAGCGCGACCAGTCCGCCTGCGATCCACCCTGCCTGGCTGCTGCCCGCCGCAGCCATCATCGCGGGCGCGGCCGGCGCGACGATGTCGGCCAGTTCAGTGCGCGGGTCAGCCATGGATCAGCAGCGCGACCAGATCGTCGGCCGCGCTGTCCACCTGCTGGTGGCGCACCCCGGCGCGGGCGAGTTGCGCGGCCTGCGCAGCCAGATGACGGGCGAATGCCGAGCTGACCGCGCCGCGCACCGCGGCCTCGCCGGTGTCGAGCCACACCCGCTGGCCGCTCGCCATGTCGTGAAAGCACGTCGCCCCCATCTCCGGCAGGGCGCGCTCGGCGGCATCGACGATCTGGATCGCCCACACGTCGCAGCGCGCAGCCAGCCGCGCAAGTTGCGTCTCGTGGGCGTCGGCCAGCCAGGCGAAATCGCTGATCAGCACCAGCCGCGCGCCGCGCGGCAGGCTCGCGTCCAGCGCGGCGAGGCGGTCGGCATGGCGGAGCCCTGCGGTCGACGCAGGATCGGTGAGCGGCGGGCACGGCGCCGCCGCGCGATCGATCAGGCCGAGCGCCGCCAGCCGGCCATGGCGCGCGGGCAGAGTTTCGTCCTGCGTGTTCCACAGCGTGGCGCCGATCACGCCGTTGCGCCCGGCGGTGGCGAACGCCAGCACCGCGGCCACCCGCGCCGCCTGCGCTGCCTTGAGCCTGCGGCGGGTGCCGAAGCGCATGGTGGCGCCGCGATCGATCACCAGATGCACCAGCGGCTGGCGCTCCTCGCGGTAGATCTTGAGATGCGGGCGGCCGGTGCGCGCGGTGGTGCGCCAGTCCATGTCGCGGATGTCGTCGCCTGGGCTGTACAGCCGCGATTCCTCGAAATCCAGCCCGCGCCCGAGCCAGCGCGACGCCCAGTCGCCGGCATGGTGGTCGTGCACTTCGCGCACCGGCAGCTGTGCCAACAGGTTGGCCTGGGCGGCGAGGCCGGCGAGGTCGTCCGCCGAGATCAGCGGCGCGTGGACCGACTCCGGCGATTCAGGCCGCGCGCGCCGGTGCGCCCACGGCTTGA
>JAJYMF010000173.1 GCA_021787175.1 Pseudomonadota bacterium
GCCGTTCGCTGTGCTCGGAGCGCTGCTCGCGGTGCTGGCGCTGCACATGAGCAACGACATTTATTTCCAGATCGGCCTGGTCACGCTGATCGGCCTTGCGGCGAAAAACGCGATCCTGATCGTGGAATTCGCGGTGCAGAACGTCGATGCGGGCATAAACGTGGTCGATGCCGCGGTGCAGGCGGCGCGCCAGCGCTTTCGCCCCATTGTCATGACCTCGCTCGCGTTCATGTTCGGCGTGCTGCCGCTGGTCCTGGCCACCGGCGCGGGCGCGGCCGCGCGCCGCTCCATGGGCACCGGCGTGTTCGGCGGCATGTTCGTCGCCACCTTCGTCGCTACCCTGTTCGTTCCTTTGTTCTTCACCCTGCTCGGCCGGCGCAAGGCGAAGCGCGACGCCGACGCGCCTGCCCCCAGCACGGAGGCGTCGACATGAAGCGCGCTCTGCATGCCGCGCTGAGCGTTGCGCTGCTGGGCGGCTGCGCCGCGGTCGGTCCTGAATATCAGCGTCCGGCGCTCGATTTGCCCGGCGCCTACGCGGACGCGCCGGCTGATGCGGGCAGCGCGGCAGCCATCCGCCCCGAGTGGTGGAAGCTCTACGGCGACCGGCAGCTGGACCGGCTCGTGGCCGACGCGCTTGCGCGCAATGCCGACATGCGGCTCGCGGTGGCGCGCATCGAAGAGGCCGATGCCAACCTGCGCGAGGCGGGTGCAGCCTTCCTGCCCGAGGTCGATCTGGGCGCGGTCCCGATGCGCTCGCGCATCAGCAGCCGCACCGCAACGCCGATCCCGTCGAGCGTGCCGCTGGTGCGCAACGACATCCGTCTCAGCCTCGGTACTTCGTTCGAGCTCGATTTCTGGGGCAAGCTGCGCCGCGCGGTCGAGGCGACGCGGGCGCTCGCACTGGGTTCGCGCTACGCCAAGGAAGTCGTGACGCTGTCCCTGGCAGGCCTGGCGACCCAGGCGTATTTTTCGCTGCGCTCGCTCGATGCGCAGACCGCGCTAGCGCGCAGCACGCTCGCCAGCCGCGAGGAAGCCCTGAACATGGTGCGGCAGCGCGAACAAGGCGGCATCGCATCGGATCTGGATTTGAATCAGGCGGAACTCGCGCGTGCGGATGCGGCGGCGCAGTTGAAGGAATTCGAGCGCCAGCGCGCGCTCATCGAGCACCAGCTCGCCACGCTCACCGGTCGCCTCGGCCTGACGCTGCCTACGGGGGATTTTCTCGGCCTGCCGCTGCCGCCGCTGCCGCCGCTGCCGCCCGCCGGACTGCCGTCCGCGCTGCTCGAGCGCCGGCCGGATATACGCCAGGCGGAACAGCAGCTGATCGCGAGCAATGCGCAAATCGGCATCGCCCGCGCGGCGATGTTCCCGACGATTTCGCTGACCTCCTATTATGGCGGCGAGAGCGCTGCGCTGTCCTCGCTGCTCAGCAGCGGCGGCCGCATTTGGTCGCTCGGCTTCGGCTTGGCGCTGCCGGTGTTCGATGCAGGGCGTTACGCGGCCGGCGCCCAGGCCGCCGAGGCGCGGCAAAAGCAGGCGGTCGCCGCCTACCAGAAGAGCGTCGAGACCGCGTTTCGCGAAGTGGCGGACGCGCTGGTCTCGGTGCGCCAGACTGCCGCAGCGGAGCAGGATCAGCAGGCGCGCGTGCAGGCGGCGCGCAATGCGCTGCGCCTCGCCCGGCTGCGCTACGAGGCCGGCTACTCCGCCTATCTCGAAGTGCTGGACGCACAGCGCTCCGCCAACGACGCCGAACTGGCTTTCCTGCGCAACCGCCAGGCGCATCTTGCCGCCAGCGTGGACCTGATGAAGGCGCTGGGCGGCGGCTGGTCTGCCGACTCGACGCAGATTTCCAACGCGGCGGCAAAGGCTGCGGGCGGCAAATGACGCGCCAGATCGTCCTCGACACGGAGACCACCGGCCTCAACGCCAAACTGGGCGACCGGGTGATCGAGATCGGCTGCCTCGAGCTGCTCAACCGCCGTCCCACGGGCAACCACTTCCATCACTATCTCAATCCCGAGCGCGCGAGCGAAGAGGGGGCGGTGAAGGTGCACGGCATCAGCGACGAGTTCCTGCTGGACAAGCCGCGCTTCCGTGACATCGCGGCCGAATTCATCGAATACATCCGCGGTGCCGAGCTGATCATCCACAACGCGCCGTTCGACGTCGAATTCCTGGAACAGGAACTCGCGCTGGCGAAGCTGCCGCCGCTGGCGCAGCACTGCGCCGGCGTAAAAGACACGCTCAAGCTGGCGAAGGAACTGCATCCGGGCAAGAAAAATTCGCTCGACGCGCTGTGCGAGCGCTATGGCGTGAACAATGCCCACCGCACGCTGCACGGCGCGCTGCTCGATGCCGAACTGCTGGCCGAAGTCTACCTCGCCATGACGCGCGGCCAGGAGAGCCTGGTAATGGAACTGGAGCCGGCACCGGCGGCGGCGCAGGCAGCGGCGGGAACCAGCGCCGAGCGCCCGCGCCTGTTGGTGCTCGCCGCAAGCGCGGACGAGACTGCCGCGCACCTGGAATTGCTGCAGGGAATCCAGTCCGAGAGCAAGGGCAAATGCGTCTGGCTGGCGCAGGAGGCGAAAGTCTAGGGGCATGATTCGGCCCGCGCTCGAGTTGTGGTAGATTGAAGCGAAGTCAATATCGGAAGCGAGATGTCCATGGACCGCGCCAATGCCTACGAAACCGACCTGGATCGCAATCCGGCCAATTACGCGCCGCTGACGCCGCTTTCGTTCATCGAGCGCGCCGCCTATGTCTACCCCGGGCGCGCCGCCGTCGTGCACGGCGCCCGCCGCTATACCTGGGGGCAAACCTATGCGCGCTGCCGGCGCCTGGCCGCCGCGCTCGCCGCGCGCGGCATCGGCGCAGGCGACACCGTGGCGGTCATGGCATCGAATACGCCGGAGATGTACGAGTGCCATTTCGGCGTGCCCATGCTCGGCGCGGTGCTCAATACGCTCAATACGCG
>JAJYMF010000188.1 GCA_021787175.1 Pseudomonadota bacterium
CAACGCGCGCGTGGGCATCGGTTTCATCACCTGGTCCCTGCGCAAGTCCCCCTCGCTGCTGACCGACGCGCTGAAACACAGTCCTGCCGCGGTCATGTTGTCCTTCGGCGATCCGCGTCCGTTCGCCGGTGAGATCCGCAGCGCCGGTGCGAAGCTGATCTGCCAATGCCAGAACATGGAGCACGTGGAGGACGCGCTCGACGTCAGGGCCGATGTCGTCGTGGCCCAGGGTGCCGAGGCCGGCGGCCACGGCGCGCTGCGCGGCACGCTGAGCTTCGTCCCGGAAGCGGCGAATTTCATCGCCCGACGTGCGCCCGACACGCTGCTGCTCGCGGCGGGCGGTATCGCCGACGGGCGCGGACTGGCCGCTGCACTGATGCTCGGCGCCGACGGCGTCCTGGTCGGCACGCGCCTGTGGGCGGCGCAAGAGGCGCTGGTGAAGGAAAGGCATCACCAGGCGATCGTCGCAACGAACGGCGACGGCACGCTGCGCACGCGCGTAGCCGACATCGCGCGGCAGCTCCCCTGGCCGCGCGGATTCACGGCGCGCATCCGCCGCAACGCCTTCACCGATCGCTGGCACGGTCGCGAAGACCTGCTCGAACAGAACCTCGCCGTAGAAGGGCCGCGCTATCGCCAGGCCTTCGCCGCGGGCGACCCCGACAACACCGGCGTCTGGTTCGGCGAAGCCGCCGGCCTGATCGAGGCGATCGAACCGGCGGCGCTGATCGTCGAACGCATGGCGGCCGAAGCGGCGCAGCAGCTCGCTCGCCACGGCGGCGCGACGCTCGCCTGACCGAATCGGCCTAGAATTCGCTACTTCGCAAGGAGCAAACCCATGTCCGAGCTCGAAACCTTCCCCGAGGCCGGCTGGGACAAGGTGATGGACACGAACGTGAAAGGCGTGTTCTTCCTCACGCAGAAACTCCTGCCGCTGCTGCGCCAGGCCGCCAGCGCCGCCAGCCCGGCGCGGGTGATCAACATCGGTTCGATCGACGGCCTCAAGACGGCGACCTTTGACACACCCTCCTACGGGGCATCCAAGGCCGCGGTGCACCACCTCACGCGCTTCCTCGCGGCGCAGCTGACCAAGGAGCACATCCTGTTCAACGCGATCGCGCCGGGGCCGTTCCCGACCTGGATGCTCAGCACCGGCGTGGGCTTCGGCGGCAAGACCGAAGGCGTCGAGTGGAACGCGGTCGCCGAGCGCAATCCGAGCGGCCGGGTCGGCACGCCGCAGGACATCGCCGGCCTCGCGATTTTCCTGTGCTCGCGCGCCGGAGAATATGTAGTCGGTCAGACCATCGCTTGCGACGGCGGCGTGGTCGGTACGTCTTGATGCCGGGCGCGGTCGTGCTATCGTTGCGCCACTTTCTCCACCCGGACTGAGGCCGCATGAACGCTCTTCAGCCAGACGCCGCCCCCGCGCGCGCCAGCCAGACCCGTGCGTTCAGCACGGTATTCCTGATCGAGTTATGGGAGCGCTTCGGCTATTACGGCATGGCCGCGCTGCTGGTGCTGTTCATGGTGCAGCAGCTCGGCTTCGACGACTCGAAGGCCAACCTGACCTGGGGTGCCTTCACCGCGCTGGTGTATGCGGCGCCGGCGATCGGCGGCTGGCTCGGCGACAAGGTTCTGGGTGCGCGACGCACGATGAGCGTAGGCGCGGCGATCCTCGCGCTGGGCTATCTGCTGCTCGCCTTGCCCTCGGACAGCCTGCCCCTGCTGTATGCGACGCTGGGCGTGATCGTGGTCGGCAACGGCCTGTTCAAGGCCAACGCCGCCAATCTGGTGCGGCGCATCTACGAAGGCGACGACGCGCGCATCGATGCGGCGTTCACCATGTATTACATGTCGGTCAACGTCGGCTCGACCGTGTCGGTGCTGCTCACGCCCTGGATCAAGGTGCACTACGGCTGGCATGCGGCCTTCGCCGTCTGCTGCGCCGGCATGGTCGCGGGCCTGCTCAACTACCTGCTGCTGCGCCGCACCCTCGCCCACGTCGGCTCGGCGCCCGACGATGCACCGGTCGATTGGCGCAAACTCGGCGCAGTGCTCGCCGCCGGCGTCGGCGTGGTGTTCGCGACGGCGCTGATCCTGCAGCATCGCGAAATCGCGGTGGCGCTGGTCTACCTGGCCGGGGTGCTGGTGCTGGGAATTTTCGCCTGGATGATCGCGCACAGCAGCCCGAGCGAACGCGCCGGCCTGATCGCGGTGCTGATCCTGACGGCGCAGATTATTCTGTTCTTCATTTTCTATCAGCAGATGTCGACGTCGCTCACCCTGTTCGCGTTGCGCAACGTCGATCCCGCCCAAACCCTGCTCGGCTACACGCTGTTCGTCTGGCAGCCGGCGCAGTACCAGGCCCTGAATCCGATCTGGATCATGCTGCTCAGCCCGGTGCTGGCGTGGCTCTACAACCGTCTGGCCCGCGGCGGGCGCGACTTGCCGATTGCCGCCAAGTTCGCGCTCGGCTTCGTCGTGGTCGCGGTCGGCTTCTTCATCTTCGGCATGAGCGGCGCCACCGCCGTCGCCGGCAAAGTGTCGTCCTGGTACATGATCTGGGGCTACGGCTTTTATTCGCTCGGCGAACTGCTGGTGAGCGGCCTGGGGCTGGCGATGATCGCGCGCTACGTCCCGGCGCGCTTGAGCGGCTTCATGATGGGCGCGTTCTTCCTCGCCAGCGGCATTTCCCAGTACCTGGGCAGCGTGGTCGCCAACTTCGCGCAGATTCCCGACCAGCTCACCGATCCGCTGCAGAGCCTGCCGATCTACACCGGGCTGTTCACCAGGCTCGGCTTGGTTGCCTGCGTCGGCGTCGCGCTGGCCGTAGCACTGCTGCCCGTGATGAAACGCCTGTCGAGCACGCACCGCGCGATGCCTGCCGCCGCGGCCGGACTGGCCGCAGTCGCGAGCAAGGAATAGCGGACCCGGGCTGCGGCAATTCGAGTGGGCGCTGCCGCAGAGATCGGAA
>JAJYMF010000092.1 GCA_021787175.1 Pseudomonadota bacterium
TCTGGCGGATGATGTCGGCGCCGCCGACCAGTTCGCCACCGATGTACAGCTGCGGAATCGTGGGCCAGTTGCCGTACTGCTTGATGCCTTCGCGCAGCTCCATGTCCTCCAGCACGTTGACGGTGTGGTAGTCGGGCAGCAGTTCGCTGAGCACGTTGCTGGCGGCGGCCGAGAAGCCGCACATGGGCTGCTGGCGCGTACCCTTCATGAACAGCACCACGCGGTGCTGCTTGAGCAGCGCTTCGATGCGCGCCTGGGTTTCTGGGGCGATGGACATGACGGCTTCCGGAGGTGCGGGACATGCATTTTAGCGCGCCGCGCCGGGTGGTCTTGCATCACCGGGCCGCGGCTCAATATCGAAAGCCTCGCCGCCGCCGGAGCCCTCATGGAAAGCTTCCACGCCACCACCATCGTCAGCGTGCGCCGCGGCGGGCGTGTGGTCATGGCGGGCGACGGCCAGGTCACGCTGGGTAACACGGTGATGAAGGCCAACGCGCGCAAGGTGCGCCGCCTGGGTATCGGCAAGGTGCTGGCCGGCTTCGCTGGCGCCACCGCCGACGCATTCACGCTGTTCGAACTGTTCGAGGACAAACTGACCCGCCATAACGGCAACCTCACCCGCGCCGCGGTGGAGCTGGCCAAGGATTGGCGTACCGAGCGCCGCCTGGGCCGGCTGGAGGCGCTGCTGGCGGTGGCCGACGCCGAAGCCTCGCTGCTGATCTCCGGCAACGGCGACGTGATCGAGCCCGAGGACGGCCTGATCGCCATCGGTTCCGGCGGGCCCTACGCGCTGGCGGCGGCGCGCGCGCTGCTGGCCAACACCGAATTGGATGCCCGTCATATCGCCGAGCAGGCGCTGACTATCGCCGGGCAGATCTGCATCTACACCAACGGCAATGTCACCTTGGAAGAGCTCGGCTGAAGCGGGTCCGGACTCGCGACTCGCACCGGCTTGTGTGATCGCGGGCTGACCTGGCCGTCGCGCATCTCACGTTGCACGTCCCACATCATCCGTACTGCTGGATTCCCATGTCCGAACTGACCCCGCGCGAAATCGTCAACGCCCTCGACAAACACATCATCGGCCAGGCCGCGGCCAAGCGCGCGGTGGCCATCGCGCTGCGCAACCGCTGGCGGCGCATGCAACTGCCGGCCGAGCTGCGCGAGGAGGTGACGCCCAAGAACATCCTGATGATCGGCCCCACCGGCGTCGGCAAGACCGAGATCGCGCGCCGCCTGGCCAGCCTGGCCAACGCGCCGTTCCTGAAGATCGAGGCCACCAAGTTCACCGAGGTGGGTTACGTGGGCAAGGATGTCGAATCGATCGTGCGCGATCTGGTGGACGTGGCCTACAAGCTGGTGCGCGCGCAGGCCGCCGGGCGCGTGCAGAGCCGCGCCGAGGATGCCGCCGAGGAGCGCCTGCTCGATGCCCTGCTGCCGCGCCGCGGCGGCTGGGAGGCGCAGTCCGGCGGCGAGCCGGCCGACAGCGACACCCGCCAAAAACTGCGGAAGCAGCTGCGCGAGGGTGCGCTGGACGCGCGCGAAGTGGAGCTGGAGCTGACCCCGGGCGCCAGCCACGCCGAGATCCTCACCCCGCCCGGCATGGAGGAAATGGGCCAGCAGTTGCAGCAGATGTTCCAGTCGCTGGGCAGCGCGCGCCCGCAGCGCCGCAAGCTGCCGGTATGCGAGGCGCGCCGCGTGCTGGTCGACGAGGAGGCCGGCAAGCTGCTCAACGAGGAAGAGCTGCGCCAGCAGGCGGTGCAGGCCGCCGAGCAGCACGGCATCGTGTTCCTGGACGAGATCGACAAGATCGCCCAGCGCGGCGGCGCCGGCGGGCAGTCGCCGGGGATCAGCCGCGAGGGCGTGCAGCGCGATCTGCTGCCGCTGGTCGAGGGCACCACGGTATCCACCAAGTACGGGGCGGTGCGCACCGACCACGTGCTGTTCATCGCGTCCGGCGCGTTCTCGCTGGCCAAGCCCTCGGACCTGATTCCGGAACTGCAGGGTCGCCTGCCGATCCGCGTCGAGTTGGATGCGCTGTCCGCCAACGACTTCGAGCGCATCCTCACCGAGCCGCGGCACGCGCTGACGGTGCAGTACCGCGAACTGCTGGGTACCGAGGGCGTGCGCGTCGAGTTCACCTCCGCCGGCGTGCGCCGGCTGGCCGAGCTGGCCTGGCAGATCAACGCCCGCACCGAGAACATCGGGGCGCGCCGGCTGGCCACGGTGATGGAGCGGCTTCTGGAGTCGATCTCCTTCGAAGCTTCGGATAAATCCGGCGAAAAATACGTGATCGACGCCGAATATGTCGATCTCAACCTGGCCGGCCTGGCAGCCGATGAAGACCTGTCCCGTTACATTCTCTGAACCCCGGTGGATCGCTCCGCTGCTAAGCTGATCCACCCGCGGGCCTGATCCGGCCCGCCCGCGCCGTCGGCGCCGATACCTCTTTTCCTGGCATTTCCAATCTTCCCCATGGGCACGATCATCCCCCTGAAAACGCCGGGCTTCCGCGCGCGCCTGCGCGAGGCGCACGTCAAGGGCGAACTGGTGCGCGTCTGGCGCGGCAACCTCGAACACGGCAGCTTCTGCGGCTACGTGGCCGGCATCGGGCGCGAGTACTTCCTGTTGTCGGTGGTGGGCGACACGCTGGGCTTCGACGGCCTGTACGCCATGCGCCACCGCGATCTGACCGAGCTGGAAGCACCTGAGGAGCACGCCGGGTTCATCCGCCGCGCGTTGGAGCTGCGCGGCGTGGACGTACCGCGCCCGCAGGATTTTCCGCTCGACGACATCGTGCAGGTGGTGCAGGCGGCCAGCCGGCACGGGCCGGTGATCGGCGTGCATGTCGATTCCGAGGAGGAGTCCGAGGTCTGCTACATCGGGCGCCTGCTGAACATCGAGGACGACGGCTTCAACATGCAGGAACTGTCGCCCGATGCCGAATGGC
>JAJYMF010000179.1 GCA_021787175.1 Pseudomonadota bacterium
AAGGGCCTGCTCGGAAAATGCGGCTGCACGCGCATGGTGCAGGGCGGCTACAACGTCGCGCTCGCCGCCGGCGACTCGATCGAGCGCCACTTCATGGACACCATCGAAGGCGGCAAGTGGCTGCCCAACCAGGATCTCGCGTGGAAGCTGGTGACGCTCGCGGTGGAGCGCATTCACGAGCTGGAGAACGAGCTCGGCTGCTTTTTCGACCGTAACCCCGACGGCAGCATTCACCAGAAAGCGTTCGCCGGACAAACGTTCGACCGCACCGTGCACAAGGGCGACCTCACCGGCATCGAAATCATCAACCGCCTGGCCGAGCAGATCTGGTCGCGCAAGATCGGACGGCTGGAGGAGCATCGCGCGCTGGCGTTGATCAAGGCGAAAGGCGGCGACGCGCTCGCCGGGGTGCTGATGCTGGACATGCGCACGGGCGAGTTCTGCTTCGTGCAGGCGAAGGCGGTGCTGCTCGCTACCGGCGGCGGTCCGACCATGTACAAGTACCACACCCCTTCGGGGGACAAGAGCTGCGACGGACTGGCGATGGCCTTGCGCGCAGGCCTCAAGCTGCGCGACATGGAAATGGTGCAATTCCATCCGACCGGCCTGCTGGCGGGCACGCGCACGCGCATGACCGGCACCGTGCTCGAAGAGGGGCTGCGCGGCTCCGGCGGCTATCTCTTGAACGGCGCAGGCGAGCGTTTCATGGGCAATTACGACGAGCGGCTGGAGCGCGCCACGCGCGACATCGTTTCGCGCGCGATCTACGCCGAGATGCGCGCGGGCCGCACCACGCCCAACGGCGGCGTGCATATCAGCATGGCGCATCTGGGCGCGGAGAACGTGGTCAAGCAGTTCAAGGGCATGGTCGAGCGCTGCGCCGACAGCGGCTTCGATCTCGCCGGCGGCCTGGTCGAAGTGGTGCCGACCGCGCA
Organism: Pseudomonadota bacterium; assembly: GCA_021787175.1. Classification (GTDB taxonomy): domain Bacteria; phylum Pseudomonadota; class Gammaproteobacteria; order Xanthomonadales; family Rhodanobacteraceae; genus Metallibacterium. The sequence goes on from JAJYMF010000179.1 coordinate 936, forward strand.
TTACATGATGGGCGGGGTCGAATTCAAATCCGATTGTTCCACCGCGCTGCCCGGCTTGTTCGCCGCGGGCGAAGACACCGGCGGCGTACACGGCGCCAATCGGCTCGGCGGCAACGGCGTCGCGAACTCGACTGTCTACGGCGGTGTCGCAGGCGAGGAAATGGCGGCCTGGGTGCGCGCCCAGGGCGAATTGCGCGAACCCGACGCCGAAGAAATCGCCGCGACCGAGGCGGCCTGCCGCGCGCCGCTGGGCCGGCGGCCGGGCGATGTCGAAGGCGTGCGCGAGACGCTGTACGAACTGATGTGGGACGACGTCGGCATCGTGCGCGACGCCCGGGGCCTGGCGCGCGCACGCGGCGGGCTGGCCGAATTGCAGGCGCGCCTCGATGCCACCGGCGTGGACGCAGGCGATCTGCGCTACAACCTCGCTTGGCACGACTGGCTCAATCTGAACAACCTGATCCTGGTCAGTCGCGCGATTTGCGAGGCGGCGCTGGTGCGCGAGAATTCGCGCGGCGCGCACTATCGCGAGGATTTTCCCGACGCGGGCGACCTCGCGACTTCGACCTACAGCCTGGTGCAGCAGTCAGGCGAGGATTTCAGCGTCAGCCGCGAGCCGGTCAAGTTTACGCGCGTGCGCCCCGGGGAAAGCCTGATCGGCTGAGAGCGCCACTCCTGCGTCAAGTGGTATTGCCGACACCACACAGTCACACGATATCCCGGACACGCAAAAGGCGAAAATCGCTTGCCCGCCTGGAGCAGCTTGGTGAAGACCCCGCTTCGCGAAATCGTAAACAGGAACGGACCTAGACGGCCCGCGGAGCGACGGACCATGCCGGGGAGACAGCGTGCCAGCAATGCAGCGTTTTCGGCACCGCTCGCCCCAGCCGCCGTGACGAAGAATCCGCGTACCTTGGCCGCCTCGTAGGCCGCAAGTTCCAACGGGTTACGACGGATGTTCTGGTCCTTGGAGACCACCACCCAGCCCCACTTACCCACTTGCGTCAGCCACTCGACATCAGAGGTGTTCTGGGCGAAATGGTCGTCATGCGCCTCGACATGCGCACCAGCAGCGCGCAACGCTTCCGGCACTATGAACCGGCCTAATTGCCGGTCAATGAAGAAAGTGAGGGATGCGAGCCGCTCTGTGTCACGCTGCGCGAGGTTCGCAGCGGAGCGCGTTCTCGATCGCTTCCGGAGGGACGCCATAATCGTGCGCGAGCGCGTCTATGCTATCGCCGGCGTGAAAGCGCTCGGCCAGGACAGCGGTTCGCACGCCAAAGCCGTCCAGCACCGGCCGGCCGAAAGAAACGCGCGGATCGATCACTACGTCGCCCGTGGCCGCAGAACCGCGCGCTGGGAACAGCACAATTCTTTCCGGCACGCCCTTCAGGTCACGGCGAACATCTTTGAGACGATCGAGGATAATTTCGCGCAACTGCACTTGGCCTTCTTGCGTTGCACCCACTAAGGCGCCGAATTTTTCGACGAACAGATTGACCCCGTCTGTAGCAAACTGTTCATCGGCAAGCGCGCGATGCGTCTTGAACGTGCGGCGCAGGTAATCCAGCGCCTTGCGCACCTTGGGCAACGGGATGGTATGGTCGCGGCGAATTGCGGACAGGACAAACGCTTCCACCAAGTTAATGAAGGACAAGCGTCGACCTTGTCGATCGGCGATTTCGATCACGGAACGAAATGAATTCTGGCCGAGCAGCCACGCGCGCAGGGTTGATTTTGGCAGACGCAGGTATCCCGCCGCCTCGGCGATCGAGTAGGCGGGTACTTCCCGCAAATCGCGTTCGGTCAATGCTCTACGCTTCATTCGCTACCCCCAAGCAACGGGCTGAATGGTAACGCCTATATTGGCCCGCAGCAATCCCTGTTTCGGTGCGTTAGCCTAGCCGGCAGCGCGCGCTTCGAGGATTTCCACCGCCGGCAGCTTCTTGCCTTCGAGGAATTCGAGGAAGGCGCCGCCCGCGGTTGAGATGTAGCCGATGTCCTGGGCGAT
>JAJYMF010000363.1 GCA_021787175.1 Pseudomonadota bacterium
GACACGGCCATGGTGTTCCTGTTCGTCGGTTCGGGCTTCAGGCGCAAAGGCCTGCCGCAACTGCTGCGCGCGCTCTCCGGCGTGCGCGACGCGCATCTGGTGGTGGTGGGTGCGGACAAGGAACTTGCGCGCCTGCGCCGCGCGGCGGAGCATGCCAGGCTCGCCGCGCGCGTGCATTTCACCGGCGGCCAGGCCGACGTCAAACCCTGGTACGGCATGGCGGACTGTTTCGTTCTGCCCACGCTCTACGATCCCTTCCCCAACGCCGCGCTGGAGGCGATGGCCTGCGGACTGCCGCTCGTCACCAGCCTGCAATGCGGCGCCGCGGAATTCGTCCAGAGCGGGGTGCAGGGCTATGTCTGCCGCGATCCGCTGGACGTGGTCGAACTCGCGCGCTGCCTGAATCTGGCGGCCGCGCCGGGACAGGCGCAGCGCATGGGCGCCGCCGCGCGCAGCAAAGCCGAACCCTACGGACTCGCGCCCATGGCGCAACGCTTGACGCAGCTGTATGCGGATTTGCTGCAGACGAAACCGCGCTAGCGCATCGTTCTTCGCAATCGCTTGCACGAAGAGTGGCAATAAGGGCTTATGGCTCTGATATAATTACACATTTTCCCACTCGCGCGCGGTCCACTTAATGCCGATCTCCGAAACCGAAAGCCGGGTCCTGTATCTGCGCCTGCTGCGCTACGTAACACCCTATTGGCGCATGTTCGCGCTGTCTATCTTGGCGATGGTGCTGGTGGCGGCGACCGAACCCCTGTTTCCGGCCCTGATGAAGCCGTTGCTGGACGGCAGCTTCGTCAATAAGGACCCGGCGACGATCCGTTACATTCCGTTTGCGCTGGTCGGCTTGTTTCTGGTGCGCGGCGTATTCGGCTTTGCCAGCGACTACGCTTTGGCCTGGGTGGCGAACCGCGTGGTGTTCGACCTGCGCGGCGAGATGTTCGGCCGGCTGGTCAATTTGCCTACGCGCTATTACGACGACGCCACCTCGGGCGCGCTCATCTCCAAGGTTTCCTACGATGTGACCGGCGTCACCGCGGCTGCGACCACGGTGCTGACGGTGATGGTGCGCGACAGCCTCACCGTGGCCGGACTGCTCGCCTGGATGTTCTACCTCGACTGGAAGCTGTCGCTGATCACCCTGGTGATAGGCCCGCTCATCGCCGTGGTGATCCAGGCATTCAGCAGCCGCCTGCGCCAGGTGAGCCGCGACGCGCAGCGGGCGATGGGCGATATTACGCACGTGCTGGACGAGGCGATCGAGTGCCACAAGGTGGTGAAGGTATTCGGCGGCCAGGATTACGAGCGGCAGCATTTCGGCGCGGCGATCAAGCGCATGCGCAATTTCGCCATGCGCCAGACCATTGCCGCCGGCGCGTCGGTGCCGCTGGTGCAGGTCTGCGCCGCCATCGCCGTCGCCGTCATCGTTTACTACTCCACCCAGCAAAGCGCGGTGGTCGGGGTGACCGTCGGCAGTTTCGTCTCGTTCATGACCGCGACGCTGATGCTGCTCTCCCCGCTCAAGCGGCTGACCGGCGTCAATGCTTCGCTGCAGCGCGGCCTGGCCGCGGCCGAAAGCATTTTCTCGTTCATCGACGAAGCGCCCGAGGAAGACAGCGGTACGCGCAGTTTAGGCCGCGCGCAAGGCCGGATCGAATTCGAGCATTTGAGCTTCTCCTATCCCAATGCCGTCCGGCCTGCCTTGGTCGATATCGATCTCAGCATTGCGCCGGGGGAGACGGTTGCGCTGGTGGGCGGCTCGGGCGGCGGCAAGACGACGCTGGCCAATCTGATCCCGCGCTTTTATCAGCCGAGTGCAGGACGCATCCTGCTCGACGGAATCGATATCCGCACTCTGACGTTGGCCAGTCTGCGCGCCAATATCGCGCTGGTCAGCCAGGACGTGGTGCTGTTCAACGATACGGTTGCGGCCAATATCGCCTATGGCCCGCTGGCGGGCGCCAGCGCGGCCGAGATCGCCGCTGCCGCAGAGGCGGCGCATGCGATGCAGTTCATCCGCGACATGCCGCAGGGCATGCAGACGATGATAGGCGAGAACGGCGTACGCCTCTCGGGCGGACAGCGCCAGCGCCTGGCGATCGCACGCGCGCTGCTCAAAAACGCGCCGGTGCTGATTCTGGACGAGGCCACCTCGGCCCTCGATACCGAGTCGGAGCGCGTGGTGCAGGCGGCGCTGGATGTGCTGATGCAGGGCCGGACCACCCTGATCATCGCCCACCGCCTGTCCACTATCGAGAAGGCGGATCGCATCGTGGTGCTGCAACAAGGCAGGATTGCCGAAACCGGCTCGCATGCCGAGCTGCTGGCGCGCGACGGGCTGTACGCGCATCTATACAAGATCCAGTTCGCTGTTGAAGGCCCGGCGGCGGAGCAGCAGCCTGATCGGACGCCCGCGCGCGACAGGCCGTACGCGGCCATTTGAAGCGGCAGCAGGCGATGCACATCGTTCACTGCGAGTCCTCCTGCGGTTGGGGCGGGCAGGAAATCCGCGTGCTGGAGGAGGCGGCCGGCATGCTCGCGCGCGGCCATCGCGTGACCCTGCTGTGCCCGCACGAGGCTCCGATTTACGCCGAAGCGGCACAGCGCGGCGTGCCCGCGGCGGCATTGCCGATCGCGCGCAAAGGCTTGACCGGCATCGGCGCGATGCGCGCCTGGCTGGTCCGCAACCGCTGCGACGTGCTGAACAGCCATAGCTCCACCGACAGCTGGCTGGCTGCGCTTTCGCTCCTGGGCCTGCGTTCGCGTCCGGCGTTGGTGCGCACGCGCCACATCTCGGCCCCCATACCGAACAACATCGCTTCGCGCTGGCTGTACCAGTCGGCTACGCGCCAAATCGTCACTACCGGGGAGCGCCTGCGTGAGCAGCTGATCCGCGACAATCGCTTTCGCCCGGAGGCTATC
>JAJYMF010000058.1 GCA_021787175.1 Pseudomonadota bacterium
AGCGGCTGGTTCGCCGCGCGCCCCTCCGGCACCGAGGACATCTACAAGATCTACGCCGAGAGCTTCAGGGACAAGGCGCATCTGCAATCGATCCTGCAGGAGGCGCAGGGCATCGTCGACGCCGCGCTCGAGGCGCCGTGACGCACGCGTACGCAGGTTGACGATACACACACGTTGCACCCAATCAGGAAGCAGCCATGTCCGGCGAACTCGATCAGCAATGCATCAACACCATCCGCTTCCTGTCGGTGGACATGGTGCAGAAGGCTGACAGCGGGCATCCGGGCATGCCGCTCGGCGCCGCGCCGATGGCCTGGGTGCTGTGGACGCGCTGGCTCCGGCACAACCCGCGCAACCCGCAGTGGGCCAATCGCGACCGCTTCGTGCTCTCGGCCGGGCACGCTTCGGCACTGCTCTACAGCCTGCTGCATCTGACCGGCTACGACCTTTCGCTGGATGACATCCGCCAGTTCCGCCAATGGGGCAGCAAGACGCCGGGGCACCCCGAGCGCGGACACACGCCCGGTGTGGAGGTCACCACCGGGCCGCTGGGGCAGGGCATGGCCAATGCGGTCGGCATGGCGATCGCCGAGGCGCAGCTGGCCGCGTGCTACAACCGCCCCGAGCACGCGGTCATCGATCACCATACGTTTGCCATCGTCAGCGACGGTGACCTGATGGAAGGCGTGGCCTCCGAGGCGGCCTCGCTGGCCGGCCATCTCAAGCTGGGCAAGCTCACCTGCCTGTACGACGACAACGGCGTCACCCTGGCCGCCGGCACCTGCATCACCTTTTCCGAGGACCGCGCGCGCCGCTTCGAGGCCTATGGCTGGCACACGCTATCGGTGGCGGACGGCAACGACGTTGCCGCGATCGACGCCGCGCTGCAGGCCGCGCGCGCGGACACCACACGGCCGTCGCTGATCCTGGTGCGTACGCACATCGGCTACGGCTCGCCCGAGCAGGACAGCTTCAAAGTGCACGGATCGCCGCTGGGCCCGGACGACGTGCGCAAGACCAAGCAGAATCTGGGTTGGCCGACCGCGCCGGATTTCCTGATACCGGACGCGGCGCTGGTGCACTTCCGCGCGGCGGTGGAGCGCGGCGCACATGAGGAAGCGGTCTGGGATGAGCGCATGAGTGCCTATGCCAGGGTGTTTCCGGATCTGTCCGCGGAGCTGCAGCCTCGCCTGCAAGGCGAACTGCCGCCGGGCTGGGATACTGACATCCCGGTATTTCCCGCCGACGCCAAGGGCCTCGCCACGCGCGAGGCTTCCGGCACGGTGATGAACGCCATTGCGCCCAGACTGCCCGCGCTGGCCGGCGGTTCGGCCGACCTCGACCCGTCGACGAAAACCGCCTTGAAGGGTCTCGGCGACTTCAAGCCGTCGCCCTCGAAGCGCGAGGACGAACAGGGCTCCGATGGCGGTGGCTGGAGCCACGAAGGGCGCAACCTGCACTTCGGCGTGCGCGAACATGCGATGGGCGCCGTCGTCAACGGCCTCGCCGCGCACGGGGGATTCATTCCGTATGGCTCAACCTTCCTGATCTTTTCCGACTACATGCGCCCGCCGATCCGGCTGGCCGCATTGATGGGATTGCACGTCGTGCATGTATTCACCCACGACAGCATCGCGCTCGGCGAGGACGGCCCCACCCATCAGCCGGTGGAGCAGCTGGCGAACCTGCGCGCGATCCCGAACCTGATCGTGATCCGTCCCGCTGACGCCAATGAAACGGCGGTCGCCTGGCGCGTCGCCCTGGAAACGCGCGATCGCCCGGTCGCGCTGGTGTTGACCCGGCAGGATCGGCCCACGCTCGATCGCAGCCGCTACGCCGCGGCGGATGGATTGCGCCGGGGTGCCTATGTGCTGAGCGATGCGCCGAACGCCAGGCCCGAACTGATCTTGCTCGCCAGCGGTTCCGAAGTCGGCCTGATCGCGGCGGCGGCGGAGCGCCTGCAAGCGCAGGGCATCGCCGTGCGCTGTGTCTCGATGCCGAGCTGGGAGCTGTTCGAGGCCTTGCCGCAAGCCGAACGCGATGCGGTATTGCCGCCCGCGGTCAGCGCGCGGCTCGCGGTCGAGCTGGGTGTGCCACAAGGCTGGGATCGCTACATCGGCTCGCGCGGCGGCATGCTCGGCGTGGAACGCTTCGGCGCTTCCGCGCCGGCCGAAGTCCTGCTGCGCGAATACGGCTTCACCGTCGACCATGTCTGCGCGCGCGCCAAGGCATTGCTGGCGCCCGGCGTACTCATGCCCGTTCGCGATCAAGGTACGAACACCGCGTAGCCCGGATGCAGCGCAGCGGAATCCGGGAATGATGCTTCATCGGGCCCCGGATTCCGCCCCGATGAGGCTCCATCCGGGCTACCCGTCGCATCGATTGAACGCAACTGGGTGTCATTCCTTCTTGATGGCGTGGCCGCCGAACTCGTTGCGCATCGCCGCCAGCAGCTTGTCGGCGAACGACTCGGTATCGCGCGAGCGCAGCCGTTCGATCAGCGACTGGGTAATCACCGGTGCCGGCACATCGAGGTCGATCGCCTCATCCACCGTCCAGCGACCCTCGCCGGAATCGGCAACGTAGGGGGCGATGCCGGCCAGGCTCGGATTCTTGCCCAGCGCCGCGGCGGTCAGATCCAGCAGCCACGAGCGCACCACGCTGCCGTGGCGCCAGATCTCGGCGACCTGATGCAGGTCGAGGCCGAATTCACCCTTGTGCTGCAGGATCGAGAAACCTTCGGCGTAGGCCTGCATCAGGCCGTATTCGATGCCGTTGTGGACCATCTTGGTAAAGTGGCCGGAGCCCACCGGGCCGACGCGGCCCCAGCCTCGATCCCTGGCGGGTGCCAGGGTTTCGAAGATCGGCCGCAGCCGTTCGACTGCCGCTTCGCCGCCGCCGATCATCATGCTGTAGCCCTCTTTC
>JAJYMF010000357.1 GCA_021787175.1 Pseudomonadota bacterium
TTATGCCATCGTCCGCTGCGCACTGGACATGGGACTGCGCGCCGGAGAGATCGCGAACCTGTTGATCAACGACATCGACTGGCGCGATGGCACGGTCACGCTGAAAGGTACGAAGTCGCGACGGCAGGACACCCTGCCGCTGCCGAAGGCAACCGGACAAGCCTTGGCCGACTATCTGCAACATGAGCGCCCAACAACTTCAAGCCGGGTGCTCTTCGTGCGCCAACGCGATTCGCATGACTTCCCGATCACGACGGCTGCGGTTCAGAAGGTAATCCACCATGCCTGCCGACGCGCGGGATTGCCCGAGTCGGGGGCGCACGTGCTGCGTCACACGCTGGCCTGCCGTCTGGTCCAGAACGGCAGTTCGCTCAAGGAAGTTGCCGATGTCCTCCGACACCGTTCTCTGGAAACCACCCGGATCTGCGCCAAGCTCGACACGCCAAATCTCGCCGACGTTGCCTTGCCTTGGCCGGGGAGCGAATCATGAGCCGGCGCCGAAGCCTGCAGGCCAGAATCGACAACTATCTGGCCGAGCGCCGCCGCCAGGGTTTCCACCTGCGCTCGCGTGCCACCTTCCTCGCCGGCTTTGCCCGCTTCGTGGAGGCCAAGCGCCATCGTGGTCCGTTGACCGAGGAACTTATGGCCGAATGGGTACGTGGCGGCAAGAACGGCCACGGAGATATGGGCACCTGGGCGAGCCGCTGGGGACGGCTGCGGCACTTCATCCGCTACCTGCAGCAGTTCGAGCCCGACACCGAGGTTCCCGAGGCGTCACTCTTCGGCCCGGAACCCGGCCGCGTGGCACCCCACATCTACCGTGAGGACGAGATCGTCGACTTGCTCGCGGCGGCGCGCACACTTGGCCCCGCCGGCAGCCTTCGACCGTTCACTTACGAAACCCTGTTCGGCCTGATGGCCTCGACCGGGCTGCGCGTCTCCGAAGCGATTCACCTGCGCGATGCGGATGTCGATCTCCAGCGCGGGATGCTGACAATACGGCAGACCAAGTTCGCCAAGTCCCGGCAACTGCCGATCCATCCCAGCACGGTCAAGGCGCTGGCGCGCTACCGGAGGAAACAACGTGAGCGGCATCTTCCGACGACAGCCGACATGCCTTTCCTGGTCGGCAGTCGCGGCCGTCGTCTGGGGCTGGCGCTTGGCGAGCGGCAGGCGCACCGCGTTTTTACCGGCCTGCGCGACAGTCTCGGCTGGATCAATCGCGGCGGACACGAGGCCCCCCGCTTGCACGACCTGCGCCACACCTTCGCCGTGCGGAGGCTGGTGCGCTGGTACGCAGACGGTGCCGATGTCAATCAGAAGATGCTGGCGCTGTCGACCTACATGGGTCATGCCGAGATCTTCTATACGTACTGGTACCTCACCGCCGTTCCCGAGTTGATGGCGATCGCAGTCGGCCGGTTCGAGCAATTCGCCGATCTCGCGGGAGAAGATGATGCGTAGGCAACCCAAACCACCGCCATCGTTTCCCGCGCTCGTGCAAGCCTTCTTCGTCGAGCACCTGACGCAACAACGCGCACTCAGCCCGCAGACGGTTGCCGCTTACCGGGATGCCTTCATGCTCTTCCTGGGCTTTGTTGAGGCGCGCCTTGCCCGTTCGCCAGCGCTGATCACGCTGGCCGACATCACGCCGGACCTGATCATGGCCTTCCTCGATCATCTGGAACGCGAGCGGCACAACAGCGTGCGCAGCCGCAATGCCCGCCTCGCGGCGCTGCGCTCGTTCCTGAAGTTCGCCGCGCCCCGCGACGTGTCATCGCTGCAGGTGATCGAGCACGCGCTCGGCGTTCCGGCAAAGCGCTTCGAGCGCCCGATGCTTGGCTATTTGTCACGGGAGGAAATGCTGGCGGTGATCGGAACGCCGGATGGCACATGGTTCAGCCAACGGGATCATGTGTTGCTGCTGCTACTCTACAACACCGGCGCGCGGGTTTCCGAGATCGTCGGCGTCAAGGTAGGCGAAGTGGTGCTGGACGATGGGGCCGCCTGTGTTCATCTGCACGGCAAGGGACGCAAGCAGCGCAGCGTGCCGCTGTGGCGTTCGACTGTCAGGGCGATTCGGGCCTGGCTTCGACGAAATCCGCAGTTCGATTCGGGCTCGCCATTGCTGCCCAATCGCGATGGCCACGCGATGTCGCGATGGAACGTGATTCAGCGACTGGATCGCGCCGTTCAGGTGGCCGCGGAATCCTGTCCCAACCTGGCGAAACGCCAGATATCGCCGCACGTGATTCGCCACACGACGGCAATGCACCTCCTGCAGGCCGGCGTCGACATCAGCGTCATTGCGCTTTGGCTTGGCCACGAGAGTCCGGCAACTACGCACCAGTACGTCGAGACCGACCTGGCGATGAAGGAACGGGCGCTGGCCCGGCTTCACGAGCCAGAGACAAAGCTCCAGCGCTATCGGGCGCCTGACTCGCTGATCGACTTCTTGCGGACGCTCTGATTATGTGTACCTCAAAATCGGCGCCTTCCGCTCCAGTCAGGCGGTTGGCGCACGATGACGATCATGGATCAACATAATCGAGGCATCTACATAATCGGCCTTATGTGGAGCTCCACATAAGGCCGACGAGCCGAAGTTCGCGGAAAGTTAGCGAATGGCGGATTAACCCCAGATAGCCGGCAACCATGACGTTGAAGGCTGGGCGGCTCTTGTGGGTCGATTCCAGACAAAGCCCCCGGTCTTGCATTGCCCCATCTCCTTTCCGCTACGCTGCCTGTTCCATGGGCACTATGTCCTGATTGATGCGCGAGCCATGTTCTGCAAGGGCAATCTTCATGTCGTAATCCGATTGCAAACCCAGCCAGAATTCTGCGCTGGTGCCGAAGTAGCGTGCCAGGCGCAGGGCAGTGTCGGCGCTGATCGAGCGGCGTTCGCGTGCGATGTCGTTGATA
>JAJYMF010000057.1 GCA_021787175.1 Pseudomonadota bacterium
CGCGGGGGTTTTTCTTCGGTGATCGTGCGCCTGGCCAAACCCGCCGATTTCGCCATGCTCAAGGCCGCGCTGCTGTCCAACCCGCAACTGCACGTGATGGTGCAGACCACACGCGCCTACTACGCCGCGCAGTCCGAGGGCGTGACCAAGGTGATCCGCATCGTCGGCATCAGCGTCGGCGTGATCATGGCGCTGGGCGCCATCTTCGGCGCGCTCAATACCATGTACGCGGCGATCAGCGCGCGCAGTCGCGAGATCGCCACGCTGCGCGCCATCGGTTTCGGCGGTCTGCCGGTGGTAATGGCGGTGCTGCTGGAGACGCTGCTGCTGGCGTTGCTGGGCGGCGTGCTGGGCGGCGCCATCGCCTGGCTGCTGTTCAACGGCTACACCGTCAGCACGCTGGGCGCCGACTTCAGCCAGGTGGTGTTCCAGTTCCACGTCAGCCCGGTGCTGCTGGTGCAGGGCCTGAAGTGGGCGCTGGCGATCGGCTTCATCGGCGGCATCTTCCCCGCACTGCGGGCTGCGCGCGTGCCGGTCAGCGTGGCATTGCACGAGTTGTGAGCGGCGCGACATGCTGGGATCTGGACGGGCGTTGCGCAAGAGCCGCTGGATCCCCGCTTGCGCGGGGATGACAGCAAAAAAGCTGTAGCCATCGCGCCCGCTTCTGACGTTATCCCGGGCGGCACACCTCTTTTCTGGCGTCATCCCGGACGGTGCACAGCGCCGAGCCGGGATCCAGACCGGCGCCACGCGAGAGCCGCTGGATCCCCGCCTGCGCGGGGATGGCAGCAAAAAAGCGATGTCCTCCCCGATGGCGCGCCGCTTTGTTTGATGCCATCCCGGACGGCGCACCCCGCTTCTGATGCCATCCTGGACGGTGCACCGCCCTCACTGGCGTCATCCCGGACGGCGCGCAGCGCCGAGCCGGGATCCAGCGGTACGGGCGGTCGCGATCTAACCCATCGCGCCGTCGGTCTCCTCGGCGCGGCGCCTGGCGGGCCGTGCTTCCAGCCCGGCCCAGTAGCGTGCGAAGGCGGGGCGCTTGTCGATCATGCCGAACTGCATGCCGAAGCCGAGCTGCGAGCCGACGTAGACATCGGCGGCGCTGAAGCGGTCGCCCGCCAGATAGCTGCGCTCGCCGATGGCGGCTTCGAGCGTGTCCAGCACCTGCTCGAGCGAGCCGTAACCGACCATGGCACTGCGCTCCGGCGGCACCGCCACGCCCAGCGCACGGTTGGTCCACGCCGCTTCCAGCGGACCGGCGGCGAAGAACAGCCAGCGATAGTAGGGACCTCGTGCGGCACTGTGCGGCGGCGGCGCCAGCCCGGCCTGCGGGAAGACATCGGCGAGATACGCGCAGATGGCCGCGCACTCGGTGACCACGGTGTTGCCGTGGCGGATGGCCGGCACCTTGCCCATCGGATTGATGGCGAGATAGGGCGCCGCCTTCATCGTGGTGCCGTACTCCAGCACCTCCGTGGCATAGGGCACGCCGGTTTCCTCCAGCATCCAGCGTACGATGCGGCCGCGCGACTTGGGGTTGGTGTAGAAGGTCAGCTCGGACGTGGGCATGGCGGCGCGCTCCGGATGGATGGTTTGCGCATGCTACGCCGGCACCGTGGCGCTCTGCAGGTTTCGGCCGCGCTGCGGGGCGAGTGCATCGGCCATGAAGCTCGCCCACCCTGCATCGGGTTGCCAGAAGTTCCGCTGCAGCGCGAAAGCCGCGTCCGTCGGTACGCCGCGGCGCAGGTGCAACCACAGGCCCACGAACACCGACGCGCGCTTGTTGCCGCGCAATGCACCCAGATTCTCCTGCCGCGGTTGGCGTCCATCGCTGCGAAGAACGCGCAAAGGTCGTCCTGCCCCGGCGCGTCGAAGACCACCGGGATGTTGTGCACGTCATGCAGGCCCAGCGCGCAGCCGCCGCGTCACCCTGCGCGCTCACCCTCGCGGTGCGCCAGCCAGGCGCTGATTAGGGCAGCGAGGTAGGGAATGGACTGTGCGACCAGGATCGCGATCCACATCTTGCCCTCCTCGTAGCGCCCGCCGAACAGCAGCACCATGCCGGTGATGGCGGCAGCCAGGCCGATCACCATGAACAGTTCCTCGCGCACCGAGGCGAAGGCGCTGGGGCGGCTGTCCAGGCGGCGGCGCTTGGCGGTGCGCACGAACTCGCCCTTCTTCTTGATCAGGCCCCGCCAGATGCCGCGCGCGATGGCGTGACTGAGGCCCATGCTGGCGATGGCGGCCATCAGCGTATCGCGCCACGAGCAGGGCACGCGCTTGCGGTACAGCCAGATACCGAACACCGCCTTGGCGACGAAGAAGCCGAGCACCGGGATCAGGAACAATTTCAGCGGCAGGCTGAAGTACTGCGGAAACAGCAGCATCAGCGCGGTCCACAGCAGCGCCATCAGAGTGAACACCAGGTGCAGCGCGTCGGCGAACCAGCTGAACCAGCCGGTGAGGAAGTGGAAGCGTTGCCCCGGAGTCAGCGGCCCCGGCTGGGTCATCCAGTTCCAGCGCGCCTTGAGGATCTGCATGGCGCCGAACGCCCAGCGGTAGCGCTGCGACTTGTACGCGGTGAAATCGGCCGGGGTCAGGCCCTTGCCCATCAACTCGTCCACGTACACGAGATCGTAGCCGGCGTGCATCAGGCGCAGTCCCAGTTCAGCGTCCTCACAGATGGTCCACTCCGACCATCCGCCATCGCCCTCCAGCGCACTGCGCCGGACCAGGGTCATGGTGCCGTGCTGGATGATCGCGTTGCGCTCGTTGCGGTGGTGCATGCCGATGCGAAAGAAGCCGTCGAACTCCCACGCGGTCATGCGCCGGAACGCGTTGTGCTCGAAGTCGCGGTGCGCCTGCGGGCACTGCACCACGGCCACCTTGGGGTCGTCGAAGTAGCCGGTGA
>JAJYMF010000449.1 GCA_021787175.1 Pseudomonadota bacterium
GGCGGCGTCCAGGTCTCGCGCCTATCCTCCGGAATCGAATCGTCATTGCGCGGCGGCGCCGGCTTGAAGCGCAGAGCGCGCTCGTCGCGCGCCTTGGTGAGATCGTACAACTGGACGCTGCGGTTGAGCTTGGCGCCGCCATCGCGCGTGAGCGGCTTCCACATCGCGTTAGCGCTACCGGTACTCGAGCGCGTGAGGAAGGCGTCGAAGGGGACACTCAGATACACGCCCTTGTCGAAACTGCCTTCGCCGAACTTCGCCGCCGACACATTGGTCTTCGTGAAAAACGCGCCGAACTTGACGCCGTTGTTGAACACGCGCGACAAGTCGAAGGTCGCGCCGATGTCCTTCGCCAGATAACGGCCGACACTCACATTCGCCTGCACGTGATTCCAGCCGGTATCCCAATACGCGGTCGCATGACCGGTGGCGACGCGATAGCCCGTCTGATCGCCGGCATTGCCAAAGCCCAGACCCTGCGAAAAGTCGCGCTGCTGCACCAGATTCGCATCGATGCCGAACGCGACACGACTCGCGAACGGCCGGTACAGCCACTCGCCGCCGACGCCGGCGAACATCGATTCGAGATACCCGCCGTACACGCTGTAATACTGATTCTCGCCCAGTCTGCCAACGTGCGTCGCCTGCAGATTCGGCAACGTGACCTTGGAGGTGGTGATGTATTCGCGCAGGTAGGTGCGCACGCGCGACATGTCGCTCGAGCCGCGGTTCTTGTATTTGTTATAGTTGTCGTACAGGCCCACCTGCAACGTGCCCTGCAGCCAGGTGTCGTCGCGCAGCCACAGTTTGACGTTTTCCTGCGCGCCCATCTGAAACAGCAAGAAGCCGTCAGGACCGCCCAGCGTCTGCTGATAGCTCGGCCCGAGACCTGATTCGAACATCGGCCGCTTGTCCTGGTACAAAGCCCTTTCGGGCGGCAGCGTTTCCGGCGCTTGCGCAATCAGCGCCGCGCGCTGCTCGTGCGGCGGCAAGGGCTGCGTCTTCTCGGCAACCCAGGCGTTGCGGTCGATCACGTGTTCGGCCACGTCCACGCCGCGCTGGCGATAGGTGAGCGCGAAGCGATCGACGTTCGCCGGCGCATCGCGGTTGAGCACCGCCGCGGCCCGGTCCGCGCGCTCGCTCAGATAGCTCGCTTCGGCATCGTCCAGCGTCACCCGCAGCTCGCGACCGCGCTGCTCAATCCGGCGCACGTGCCAATCGGTCTGAGTAGCGATATCGCGGCTGGTCGCCGACCAGTCGGGTGCCTGCTGCGGCCGGCTCAAAGCAACGGGCACCCGCGGCGGGTCGTTTAGCTTGGGCACGGATAGCCCATCGAGCTGCGTATGTAAAGTGATGCCAAGCATGGCCGTATTGCCACTCTCGACGCCCAGCGTGACATCCACCGCGCGCCCGACACGGTAAACCGCGCCAAAGTTCCAGGGGGAGCTTTGCCGCTGGTTGTTAGCCTTCGGTTCATGTTGATAATCGTTGCCGTCGTATTCTAACTTTAGAGTCAACGGTTCCCACGGTGTCTGATACTGCACGCCGCCGAATAAGGCAGTTGGACCATGAAAATAGCTGCCAAAGGCGAAATTGCCGCCGGTAGCAGAATTGCTGCCCTTACGCACATCGAATGATGGAAACAAGCTCCCCAGCGGGTTGCGCAAATTGCCCCGCCCGCCCAAATAACCCCACCCCATCCCTACGCTCCAGTCGAGCTGGCCCAGGCGCTTGCTCGCGACCAAATACTCAGCTGAAAAAAGCCCAGTACCCGCGATATCACGAAAGCCAAGAGCGACCTCAGGCACATATGCCGATTCGGACCAAAGCTGGAACTTCGCGTCTAGGCTCTTATCCTTGTCGGCTTGACCGCTGCTGAAAGTCGGATCCAAGCTATAGAGCCTGTTACTAATGCTTGTGTAACGAAATCCCGTCTCCAGCCAGTCTAGAGGCTGAACCATGATATTGCCCTGGAAATAAGGATAGATACGGCTGAAATTGACGGTGAGATTGCCGGCTTTCTCCATGCGCGCGCTAGGCGTCTGCAACAGCCCCACACCACCCCAATCGCTCGCGGTGGTAACCAGACTGCGCGAACGCAAGCCAGGGTTTGGCGGCGGCAGAATGGGCCTGTCCGCATCCGACCGCTCGCGCGGTTCTTGGACAGCTCCACCCAGCTCAGGCAAGCCCGAAGGCGTCCATGCGGCAGCCGCGCCTCCCGGCGCCGGTGGCTCGTGGTTCGTGGTTCGTGGTTCGTTGATTGCTGATTGTTGGTTGTTGATCGCAGGCGCATTACGAATCACGAACAACGAACCACGATCAACGACCTCCGGATCCTCAGCCGGCCCCTGCGTGGCCAGAAACGTAATCAACTGCTGCGACAAGTGCTCCGAAAACCCGCCATTCCAAGCCGGCGCCCAAATCCACGCCCCCGGCGCAGGTTCGTCCTGCGCCTCTCGATTCCAGGCCGCAACACCAAAGCGCTGCACCCGACCGTCTGGCTGTGCCACCCACACCCAGTCAGGGTGCGAGAACCACCCCCGATCCGCCCGCGCCGAACTGACCGGAGCGCAGGCATGTACATAAGCCATCGCCTCGGCGCCCGCATTATGCTTCACCGCGCAGCGCGTGCCGCGCGCAGTAATCACCGTGACGCTGCGCGGACGCTTAGGTAGAACTACGCTATCTCCCGGCTGAAGCATCGGATCGCGCGTCGGATTCGCCTGCAGCCAGCGCGCATCCGCCACCGCCACCGGCACGCGGCCCGTCACCGGAAGCGTGCGCACCCACTCGCGCAGCCGCTCCAATACCGCGGCATCGACCTTCACCTCGTGATCCGCACCCGAGAGACTCCGCAGAAGATCCAGCTTAAAATCCCCCTGCGCAGCCACCTCCCCCGGCACCCGCCAACTC
>JAJYMF010000419.1 GCA_021787175.1 Pseudomonadota bacterium
TGTCGCGGTCGGGCGCAAGCAAGTTCGCGAACACCGGCAGCAGGCGGTAGCGGAAGTCGGCGACCTTGCCGCCCGTTACCTCGAAATCGAGCACGCCGAGGAACTTGCCGTTGGAGCCGGCATTGGTAACCAGAGTCTTGCCGCCGGCGTTGGCAACGATCACCGGCGCGGGCACTCCGTCGTGGGTGTGCCCGCCCATGATCGCGTCGATGCCGCGCACGCGCGAGGCGAGCTTGATATCCACGTCCATGCCGTTGTGCGATAGCAGGACCACCGCCTGCGCGCCCTTGGCGCGCGCTTCGTCGACGGCCTTCTGCAGCGTTTCCTCCTGGATGCCGAAGGTCCAGTCCGGCACCAGGTAGCGCGGATGGGCGATCGGCGTGTACGGAAACGCCTGGCCGATGATCGCGACCGGCACGCCGTTGACCGTCTTGATCGCGTAAGGCGGGAATACCGGGTCGCCGAAGTCGGTGGTCTTCACGTTCTGCGCGACGAAATCGATCTTGCCCTTGAAATCGCGTTCGATGACTTGCTGCACCCGCTCGGCGCCGAGCGTGAATTCCCAGTGGCCGGTCATCACGTCCACGCCGAGCAGCTTGCACGCATCGACCATGTCCTGGCCCTGGGTCCACAGCGCGGTGGCCGAGCCTTGCCAGGTGTCGCCGCCGTCGAGCAGCAGTGCGCCGGGACGGCCCGCCTTCAATTGTTTGACCAGCGTGGCCAGGTGAGCGAAGCCGCCGACCTTGCCGTAGGTCCGGGCCGCGCGCTCGAAATCGAGGTAGGTAAAGGCGTAAGCCTCGGCGGTGCCGGGTTTGATGCCGAAATGCCGCAGCAGCGCCTCGCCCACGAGGTGGGGCGGTTTGCCGGCCATGTCCGCGACGCCGAGGTTAACATTCGGCTCGCGGAAAAAAACCGGCAGCAGCTGCGCGTGGCAGTCGGTAAAGTGCAGGACATGCACGTTGCCGAAGCGCGGCAGATCGTAGAAGCGCGCCGCGTTCTGCGCCTGCGCACGGCCGGAGAACTGCGCCAGGGGCAGGCCGCAGGCCGCGGCCATACCCATGACATGCAGGAACTCGCGCCGGTTCACGCGCCAGCCAAGCCTACTTGTTCACCGGCGAGTTCGGGTCGAGCAGCAACGCCACCAAGTCCTTGATCTGCTGTTCGGTCAGCGTTCCGGAATGGCCGAAGCGCGGCATTTTCGAACACAGGTTGTACGCCTTGGCGTTGTAGATCTTGCCGTACACGTACTTCTGCATATCCGTGCCGTAGCCGCGGGTCTTGCCGAAATGCAGCAGGCTGTTGCCGATGTCGCCGAAGGAGGTGGTGGCCGGCCCGATCTGGTGGCAGTTGTAGCAGCTGCCGCCATTGGGTTTGCCGCCGCCGTCTTTCCAGGTCATGCCGGCCCCGTTTTGCGCGATCTTCTCGCCCGCTTTCCAGTCGCCGAGGAACTTGCCGTCCGCCGGATATTGAATCGTCGCGAGCTGGTCCTGCTGCAGAGTTTCGGCAACCCCCTTGGGCGGGTTGTCGTGGCTGCGATTGCATACCATCTGCAGTGCGTCTTCGTTCAGCCGGTCCATGTGCGCGATACCCTTGGCATGGAAATCGCGTTTCATCATGCTGATCGCCTGGGCACGGTAGTCCTGGGCCTGCGCCGTGAATGCGAGCGCGAGCGCCGCTACGCCGAATATCGATGCTTGGAATGTTTTCATGTTGTTCCCCCGGCTAGCGCTTGATTCCCGGGCCCTTGTACAGGTGCCCGTTGGCGTTGACGCCCATGTAGGTCAGAAGGTCCGCGATGGTCTCGCTGGCGTATCCCGGCTCGGGAAAGCGCTGCTGGCGGAAACAGTCGTTCATGCGCCATTGCAGCGTATGCATCAGGCCGCCGGTCATGCGGTAACCGGGCCAGCCCTGGAATGCGCGTACCGCGTCGACCTTGGACGCAAGGTTCGGCAGGTTCTGCGTGCGTATGCGTTTGCCGTCCTCGCCGTGGCAGGTGGCGCAGGAAAAATCCCAGGGTCCGGCGCGGTAATTGAAAATCTCCTCGCCCAGCTTGTAGGCGGCGCGCTCCTGCGGCAGCTTCTGCGGCACCGCGATTTTCATGTTGCGCGACTGTCCGGCGACATAGGTGACCAGCGCCACCGGATCGGGCAGGTAGGAGCCCTTGCTGAACGGCTTCTTGGCGAGATCCGCCTCCTTGAAGCCTTGCAGCGTCACCATGCAGTAGACGATGCGCCGCTCGGCGTCCATCATCTGGCCGGCGTCGGCGAAATAGCGCGGCATCTGCACGTAGGCGCCTTTGACCACGCCCGGTCCGAGGCCCAGGTTGCATTTCTCGAGCGACACGTGATTCGGCCCGCGCTTCGTTTTCCACATTTCCGCGCCCTTGGCTTCGAACAGCTCCGCGGGGCTGTCCTCCTCCATGATTTCGTGGAACTTCTCGAAATCGGCCGCGACCGGGTCTTTCGCCGCCGCTGCCTTCTTCGCGTGTGCGGCCGCTTTCTTGGGTGGGGCTGCTTCCTTCTGCGCGGCCTGCGCGGCGCAAACCAGCGCGAGGCCGGCCAGCGCGACAACCGCTCTCAGCTTGATGCTAGACATGGATCCCTCCTTCAGTTTTGGACTGCCGCGCGGTGGCCGCGCGCTGTTGCCGCTCCCGCTCTAACGGCGGTTATTGTGGATTTAGTTGATGATGGCCTCGTCGCTGCGCTTTTCGCCCTTGTTGTCGGTCCAGGTCACCTGAATCTTGTCGCCCTTTTTCCCGCCCTTGAACGTGAACTCGAGAAACGGGTTCTTCGCTATGGCGGTGCCCCAGTTCGCCGACAGCACCACCTTGCCCTGCCAGGTGGCGGTGACTTGCTGGATGAAGTGGGCCGGTATGGGTTTGTCGGCGGCATCCTTGCGCTGGCCGGTCT
>JAJYMF010000112.1 GCA_021787175.1 Pseudomonadota bacterium
CGCCTAACAAGAGAATCCGGCGCGGCGCCCTGATCCGCATCCAGAAGGACGACAAGCACAACTGGCAAATCGTGCAGTTGCCGGAGGCCGAGGCTGCGCTGATCGCGATCAGTCCGAACGACGGCAGGGTGCGCGCACTGGTGGGCGGATTCGATTTCAACCGCAACAAGTTCAACCATGTTACCCAGGCCTGGCGCCAGCCCGGCTCCAGCTTCAAGCCTTTCATCTATTCGGCCGCATTGGAAAAAGGCTTTACCCCGGCCACCATCGTCAACGATGCGCCGATCGTAGTCGATGCCGCCCAGACCGGCAGCCAAACCTGGGAGCCGCACAACTACGACGGCAAATACGATGGCCCGATACGCCTGCGCATGGGCCTGGCGAAATCGAAGAACATGGTTTCGATCCGCGTGCTGCAGGCGATCGGCCCGCAGTATGCGCAGGATTACATCACCCGTTTCGGCTTCGATGCGGATAAACATCCGCCCTATCTCACCATGGCGCTGGGCGCGGGCTCGGTCACGCCGTGGCAGATGGCGCGCGGCTACGCGGTATTCGCCAACGGCGGCTACCGCATCGAACCGTACGTGGTGCAGCGCATAGTCGACGACCGCGGCAACGTCCTCGCCCAGGCGCAGCCGCCGCGCGCGGGCGACGAAAGCCTGCGCGTGATCGACGCGCGCAACGCGTTCGTCATGGACAGCATGCTGCACGACGTGGTGCGCTACGGCACAGCGGCCCGCGCGATGTCGCTGGGGCGCAAGGACTTGGCCGGCAAAACCGGCACCACCAACGAACTGGTCGATGCCTGGTTCGCCGGCTACCAGCCGACGCTGGTGGCGATCGCCTGGATCGGTTTCGACCAGCCGCGCAAACTCGGCAACAGCGAGACCGGCGCGGCGGCCGCACTGCCCATCTGGATGAGTTACATGGGCAAGGCGCTCAACGGCGTACCCGAATCGTTCCAGCCGATTCCGGACGGCGTGGTCAGCGTCAACGTCGATCCCGCTACCGGCCAAGTCACGCCTGACGGCAAGCTGAGCGAGTACTTCTATCGCGAGAACGTGCCGCCAGCGGAAAAATCCCCTGAGCCGGCGGACGCTGCGCCCGCCGCCGAGGGAGCCCGGACGCCGCAGTTCTAGGGCGGCCGTCCGAGGGCGCTGCAAACAACTCGCCGCCGTCGCGGGTGTTCACCCGGCGCGCGCCGTCGCGGCTGTCGATTCGCTGCAGCGTCTGTTCGGCCCTACGGATGAATTCGCCCTCGTCCATCGATCTGGTGCCTGCTGCTCTCATGCTAAAATTTGCCGATGCGTATCATTGTCACCGCCATCCTGCTTTGCCTGCTGCTTCAGGCCTGCGGCTCCAAGGGCGCACTCGTTCTGCCCGCCGATGAGAACAGCGGGCAGCAATCCAATAGCAGCAAACATGAATAGGCCCCATGTTCGAGTTTCGCCACGGCTCGCTGCACGCTGAGTCGGTTCCGCTGGAAGCCATCGCGCGCCAATTCGGCACGCCCTGCTACGTCTATTCCCGCGCCGCCCTCATCGCAGCACTGGCGCAGTTCCAGTCCGCCTGCGGTGGACACGACGCGCTGGTGTGCTACGCGATGAAAGCGAATTCCAACCTCGCCATCCTCGACCTGTACGCACGCATGGGCGCAGGCTTCGACATCGTCTCCGGCGGCGAGTTGGCACGCGTCATCGCCGCCGGCGGCGACGCGCGCAAGGTGATTTTCTCCGGGGTAGGCAAAAGCGCCGCCGAGATGCGCCACGCGCTGGAGAGCGGCATCCTGTGCTTCAACGTAGAGTCGGCCGCCGAGCTTGCGCGGCTGGCCGCGGTCGCGGCCGCGATGGGAAAGCGCGCGCCGGTCTCGTTCCGGGTCAATCCCGACGTCGATGCGCGCACCCACCCCCACATATCTACCGGCCTGAAGGAAAGCAAGTTCGGCGTCGAATTCGGCACCGCGCTGGAGCTGTATCGCGCGGCGGCGCGCATGCCGCAGATCGAAGTCGTCGGCATCGACTGCCACATCGGCTCCAGTCTGAGCGACTATGCCCCGCTGATCGAGGCGCTCGACAAGATGCTCGGGCTGGTCGACGCGCTTGCCGCCGAGGGCATAGCACTGCGCCACCTGGACCTGGGCGGCGGCCTGGGCATACGCTACCGCGACGAAACTCCACCCGACGTCGCCGCCTATATGCGCGAGGTGTTCGCGCGCGTGGGTGAGCGCAAGCTGAAGCTGTTGTTCGAACCGGGGCGGAACCTCGTAGGTAACGCCGGCGTGCTGCTTACGCGCATCGAATATCTGAAACCGGGAGCAGCGCGCAACTTCGCCGTGGTCGATGCCGCCATGAACGACCTGATCCGCCCGGCCTTGTATGAAGCCTGGCACGATATCGTCGCGGTCGGGAATAGCGGCGCGCCCAGCGCAGTTTACGATGTGGTCGGCCCGGTGTGCGAAAGCGCCGATTTCCTCGGCAAGGAGCGCGAGCTTGCGGTAGCCGAGGGCGACCTGCTGGCGGTGATGTCGGCCGGCGCCTACGCAATGTGCATGAGTTCCAACTACAACAGCCGCCCGCGCGCGGCCGAAGTCATGGTGGACGGCGATAGTGTGCACTTGATCCGGGAACGCGAGCGCACTGAGGCGCTTTTTGCGTTGGAACACCTTTTGCGTTAGATTGCCCAGACTGCATACCGTCCCGGACCATCTCAGCGCACCGTATACGACAGCAGCGCGTTCGCCCTATCCGAGCGAGAGCATCGATGGCCGTCAGCGGCGGGGGTCTGCGGGCGGTCCGCATGCCAACCCGACCGGTTTCGCCCCGCGGCCACGGCTCGTCGCAGCCTGAATCCAGTTCATGAATTTCGAGGCACCAGTGACCCAGCCAAAGAAACTGATATTTTTC
>JAJYMF010000128.1 GCA_021787175.1 Pseudomonadota bacterium
GCAGCGGGCTGCCGCGGCTGGTGAGGGCGCCGTCATCGGAGAGCGCTTCGGCGAAGGCCATGCTGATGCCAGCGCCGATGGCGGCCGCCAGCCCCACCAGAAACGTACTCCAGGTATTGAGCGTGGCGAAGGCCGTGGCAAACAGGGGCGCCAACGTGGACACCGAGCCGTCCATCAGCCCGGCCAGCCCCGGCTGCACGAACTGCAGCACGAACAGGCGTTGTTGCGCGGCGCGCTCTTTATGCAGCACCGCGGCGCTGAGGAACTCGTCGCCTAGCGCCTCGGCCTTGGTTTCGTGCCGGCTTTCCTCGGCGGCGAGATCGCCCAACAGCTGGCGGAGAGCGGCGTTGCCGACGCGGCGCGCGGCCTGCGCGTAGAAGCGCCGCGAGTCGGCCTCCATGATTCCGGCCTGCTCGCGGATCTTTTCCAGATCGAGCGGCTGCAGCAGCCACAGCGGCTTGCGCTCCATGAAACCGCGCACGTCCTGACGGCGGATCAACAGGATGCGCTCGCCGAACAGCTTGCGGTACAGCTCGATCAGGCGATGACGGTGGTCATTCTCCTCGGCGGCCATGCCGCGGAACAGGCGTGCGGTGTCGGGATAGTCTGCCGCCAGCACATCAGCGTAGGTGTTGTAGATGCGCGCGTCGTCTTCTTCCAGCGCGATCGCGAGACTGAGCACTTGCTGCTCGTCGAACTTGCCGAAGTCCAACGTCGCGCCGCTGCGTCCGGCCAGTCCTTGCAGAGAAAGCCACGATGCCTGGGTCATCGTTCGCGCCTCGTGCCGCCTGCTGCGAGCATAGTGCGATGCAATCGCGCGCAGGGCCAGCCGTTCTTGTACACCGGCATCACCATGACGATGCAGCCGGGGATCGCCTCACCCGGCATCCCATTCTGCGGAGCCTGGCGTCACCGTGGCGTTCTACGGCAAAACCGGGCAAGGCGAGGATGCCGGCCGGCGGACGATGGCGACTTCGACGCATGGATGCGGAGGTTCGAGCGGGCGGTGCTGGCCCGCGGCAGGCCACCTGGGAATCGCAGGCCAAAACGCACGGCGCGCCCCTGGATGCCGCATGCCGAACCGGCGGCTCGGCACGGCGAATGCGTCGGTGACAGCATAGACGGCCCTCTTGCCGGGTACGGGTCATGACGGATCGCGATGAATGGGCGGCGCTTCGGGCTGAAAACGTCCGTCTGATCGCGCTGCTCGAATCCCATGGCATCCAATGGCACCCATCGCCACAGCCATCGCCACCCGCGCCAGAGGCGTCGATGCGATCCGCCGAGGCGAAGGTTGCGCTGTTCCGCCGCCTGTTTCGCGGGCGCACCGATGTCTATCCGATCCGTTGGGAGAGCAAGGCCACCGGTAAATCCGGCTACACGCCAGCCTGCGCCAACGAGTGGCGCACCGGTGTCTGCGAGAAACCACGCATCAAGTGCAGCGGCTGCGGCAATCGCCTGCTAATGCCGCTGTCGGACGCGGTGATCTACGACCACCTCACCGGCAAGCACACGATCGGCGTGTATCCCCTGCTGGAAGGCGACACCTGCTACTTCCTGGTGGTCGATTTTGACGAGGCGGATTGGCGGGACGATGCGCGCGCGTTCATGCAGTCCTGCGAAGGCCTGGGCGTGCCGGCAGCGTTGGAGATTTCCCGATCGGGCCAGGGGGCACACGTATGGGTGTTTTTCGCCAGCCGCGTACCGGCCCGCGACGCCCGCCGCCTTGGCGCCGCGATCATCAGCCACACCTGTGCACGCACGCGCCAGCTCAAGCTCGATTCCTATGACCGGATGTTTCCCAATCAGGACACCATGCCCAAGGGCGGATTCGGCAATCTGATTGCCCTGCCGCTGCAGAAGGGACCGCGCGAGAATGGCTGCAGCGTGTTCGTCGACGCCGAGCTGCGCCCGTACCCCGACCCATGGGCGTTCCTGGAATCCATTCAGCCGATGGACGCACAGGATCTCGAGCCGACCGTCCTGCGGGCCACGGGCGGCGTCCATCCATTGGACGTCACTTTCATCGACGACGAAGACCTGGCCACGCCCTGGAAGCGCGGGAGCACGGCGGCCAGGAAGCTGGCTGGGCCTATGCCGAAGTCGCTGACCGTGACGCTGGCCGACCGGATCTATTTCGAGAAGACGCCACTGCCGCAAGCGCTGGCGAACCGCCTGATCCGGCTGGCGGCGTTCCAGAACCCCGAGTTCTACAAGGCCCAGGCGATGCGGATGTCGGTGTGGAACAAGCCGCGCGTCATCGGCTGCGCCGAGAACTATCCGCAGCACATCGCATTGCCGCGCGGTTGCCTCGACGCAGCCTCGTCCCTGCTGCGCGACAACGGCATCGCCTGTAACCTGCGCGATGAGCGTTTCGGCGGCGAGCCGCTGGACGTAGAGTTCATCGGCAGCCTGCGCACCGACCAGGAGGCAGCGGTCTCATCCATGCTGCAGCACGATATCGGCGTGCTGTGCGCGCCGACGGCATTCGGCAAGACGGTTGCCGCCGCCGCGATGATCGCGCGCCGCGGCGTCAATACGTTGGTGCTCGTGCACCGCACCGAGCTGTTGCAGCAATGGCAGGAGCGGCTGCAGGCCTTTCTCGGCACCAGCAAAGGCGTGGTCGGCGCCATCGGCGGCGGCAAGACACGGCCCACCGGCAAGATTGACATCGCCGTGATGCAGTCACTGTCACGCCGAGGCAAGGTCGATCCGTTGGTCGAGAACTACGGCCAAGTGATCATCGACGAGTGCCACCACGTCGGCGCAGTCTCCTTTGACGCCATCCTGAAGCGGACGAAGGCCAAGTACGTGCTCGGCCTGACGGCGACACCGATTCGGCGCGACGGGCAGCAGCCGATCATCTTCATGCAGTGCGGCCCGATTCTCCACACG
>JAJYMF010000016.1 GCA_021787175.1 Pseudomonadota bacterium
CCGGCTGCCGCGGACGATGCCGCTGCGCTCGAGCTGCCCTGCTGCGGCCGCGTTATCGCGGCGCATGCCCTGCGCGTGGTCGATGCCGCCGGCGTCGAACTCGCGGACCGGCAGGAAGGCCGGCTGCAGTTCAGAGGACCGTCTGCGACCAGCGGTTATTTCCGCAACCCCGAGCAGACGCGGAAACTGTTTGCCGGCGAATGGCTGGAGACGGGCGACCTGGCTTATCTCGACGAGGGCGCGCTGTTTCTGAGCGGCCGCGCCAAGGACGTCATCATCCGCGGCGGGCGCAATCTCTATCCGTATGAGCTGGAACAGGCCGTCGGCACACTGCCCGGCATACGCAAAGGCTGCGTCGCCGTGTTCGGCAGCATCGACGCGGCGAGCGGCACCGAGCGCGTCATCGTGCTCGCGGAGACGCGCGAAACCGAAGCCGCCGCGCTGGAAGTCCTGCGCCGCAGTATCAACGAGCGCGCCATCGATCTGATCGGCCTGCCTGCAGACGACATCGTGCTCGCGCCGCCGCATACGGTGCTGAAGACCTCGAGCGGCAAGATCCGGCGCGCGGCCAGCCGTGAGTACTACGAACGCGGCGGCGGCAGCGCCAATCCCGCGCCGCCGTGGCTGCAGCTGGCGCGCCTCGCGCGCGCAAGCGTGCTGCCCGAGCTGCGGCGGCAGCTGCGCGCCGCCTCCGGTCTCGCGTATTCGGCCTGGGTGTGGCTGATATTCGGGCTGCTTGCGCTGCCGACGCTCGCGGCGGCTGCGCTGCTGCGCGATCCGGCCCGCGGCTGGCGCTTTTGCCGCGTCATGGCCAGGGCCTTCCTGCGCCTATGCCGCCTGCCGCTGGTGGTTCAGGGCGCCGAGTACATCCCGGCGAGCGGCCCGTTCGTGATGGCCGTCAACCATGCCAGCTACCTCGATGGCCTGATCCTACTCGCTGCTTTGCGCGAGCGCGGCTACAGCTTCGCCGCCAAGCGCGAACTCGCGCGCTCGTTCCTGCCGCGGCTGTTCCTGCGCGCGATCGGCACCGACTTCGTCGAACGCACGGACATCAAACAAGGCGTGGAGGACGCATCGCGTCTGGCCGAATCGGCGCGCGCCGGGCGCGCGCCGATCTTTTTCGCCGAGGGAACGTTCACGCGCAGCTCGGGCCTGCTGCCGTTTCGCATGGGCGCGTTCGTGGTCGCAGCGCAGACCGGGGTGCCGCTGGTGCCGGTCGCCATCCGCGGCGCGCGCTCGGTGCTGCGCGACGGCAGCTGGTTCGCACGCCACGGCACCATCGCCGTCACCATTTCGCCGCCGCTCATGCCGCAGGGCAGCGATTGGAACGCCGCAGTGGCGCTGCGCGACGCGGCGCGCGCCGAAATCCTGCGCCATTGCGGCGAGCCCGACCTTGCGCCGCGGCGTGTCTAGGTACTCCCCAAGGTGATCTTGATCCCATCCAGTAATGTATGGCACATCGATAGCCGCCTTACCGTAGTCTGACCGTGCAAAGCCGGCTTGGCTTGCACGCACCCTCCATCTGCGATTTCGTCAAAATCCCGTCAAGCCCCTGTCATTGTCGTGTCACATATAGCGCTTAGACTCCTCGCAATTGGATTTCATGAATTAATTCTTAGTTTGATGATGAAATCGAATTGATACGAGAGAGGAATCATGATCCAGATGAACGATGTGCATGTCACCTTTCCTGGCGGCATGACCGCGCTGCACCCGACCTCGCTGCACTTCCGGCAGGGCGAATTCACGGTCTTGCTGGGCGCCTCGGGCGCCGGCAAATCGACGCTACTGCGCTGCCTCAACCAGCTGACGCCATCTTCCGGAGGGAGTATCACGGTTGAGGGACTGGGTAGTCTTGACGACCGCCGCCGGCTGCACGAACACCGCAAACATACCGGGATGATCTTCCAGCAGCACCAGTTGATCGGCCGCCAGAGCGCGCTCGCCAACGTGCTGCTCGGCCGCATCGGCTACCACGCCGCGTGGCGCAGCCTGTTCCCGCTGCCACTCGCGGAGCGGCGCATCGCCCTCGAATCCCTAGAACGCGTCGGGCTACTGCACAAGGCGCTGGAGCGCGCCGATCGGTTGAGCGGTGGCCAGCAGCAGCGCGTCGGTATCGCTCGTGCGCTTGCGCAGCGACCACGCCTAATGCTCGCCGACGAACCGGTCGCGAGCCTTGACCCGGCGACTTCGCACAATGTGTTGGCGCAACTGCGCCGCATTGGCCACGAGGACGGCATCACCACCGTGGTGAGTCTGCATCAGGTGGACCTGGCGCAGACCTATGCCGACCGCGTCATCGGTCTCGCCCACGGGCGCGTGGTGTTCGACGGCGCCCCAGCCGGGCTCACGCCGGCCACGCAGCAGGCCATTTACCAGCAGGCCGACCACAGCAAAACTGAGCCGGTCGCTGCGCCCATCGCCCCAACGCTACCTGCTTACAGTTTTGCAACCATTGAGGACTAACCATGAAAAAGCTACTGACCATCATCACCGCCGCGCTGTTCAGTCTGTCGCTTCCTGCGTTCGTGCAAGCCGCTGCCGACCCGGACCCCCAGGCCCTGAAGGTGGCGCTACTGCCAGACGAAAACGCCTCCACCATCATCAAGAACAACCAAGGCCTCAAGGATTATCTCGAGGCACAGCTCGGCAAGAAGATCGAACTGATTGTTACCACCGACTACTCGTCTATGATTGAGGCCATGCGTCACGGCCGTCTCGACCTGGCTTACTTCGGCCCGCTGTCCTACGTGCTGGCGCGGCAAAAGAGCGAGATCGAGCCGTTTGCGGCGCTCAAGGTCAAGGGCAGCACCACCTACCAATCGGTGGTGATCGCCAACGTCTCGTCCGGCGTGAAGGCGATCGGCGATATCAAGGGCAAGAACATGGCC
>JAJYMF010000292.1 GCA_021787175.1 Pseudomonadota bacterium
CGATCAGCGTGTACATGTTGGGCGACCACGGCCGCAGTGATCTCCAGCCGCGCGCGAAGAAGCTGGCGCCGCCCCAGAGCACGACGATGCTGCCCAGCAGCGTCTCGGTCCAGGCGGCGAACGTGTCCCACGGCGCCGGCAGATGCAGGCCGAACAGATGCGGACCCATCGCCACCGCGAACACCGGCAGCGTCAGCGCGACGCAGATCCAGAAGCGCCGCGCGAGCTGCGCCAGCTCGCCGCCGTCGTCCGCGTCCAGCGTCGGCAGCAGCGGCTCCAGCGCCATGCCGCACTTGGGACAGCTGCCGGGATGGTCCTGGCGGATCTCCGGATGCATCGGGCAAGTCCAGATCGTTCCGGCCGGCGCGGTTGCTGTCGTCGCGGCTTCTGCGGGCCGCAGGTACCGCGCCGGATCGGCATCGAATTTTTCCTTGCAGCGCGGATTGCAGAAAAAGTACGTCGCGCCGGCGTGCTCGCTGCGGTGTTTCGCGGTCGCCGGATCGACGCGCATGCCGCAGACCGGATCGATCGCCGTTTTCGTATCGACCACGGTCGCACCATGGGCGTGATCGCCGTGCGGATGCTCGTGGCGGTGCTCGCGGGTGTTCATCACGTCTCCTCGTGGCTCAGTGCCGTCAGGATCGGGCAGCATTCCAATGCGCCGTGGCCCGGGCAGGCATCGATCAGATTCTTCAATCCGCGCTGCACGCGCTTCAGCTCGCGGATGCGCCGGTCGATCTCGGCCAGCCGTGCCACGGCGCGCTGCTTGACGCCGCGCACGCCGCGCTCGCGATCGGCCGACAGCGCCAGCAGCTCGCGGATCTCCGGCAGGGTGAAGCCCAGCTCCTTGGCGCGACGGATGAAGCGCAGCCGCGTCACCGCATCGGGCGTGTAGTCGCGATAGCCGGAGATGCGCCGTGCGGGCGCCGGCAGCAGACCCTCGCGCTCGTAGTAGCGGATGGTGTCGATGCCGACACCGGCCGCGCGCGCGACGCGGCCGATGGTCAGATGCGGCGCCTGCGCGGCGGCTCGACGAGAAGTGTTCATGGCGCAAGCCTAAACTCTCGAGCAGGGTCCAGAGTCAAGCATCTTGCGGCACCCGGACGAGGCGTATCGCTCATGCCGTCGAGCCCCCTGTTTCGCCCGCCGCACGCAGCGCCACCGGCTCCGCACCCAGCGGTCGCCCGGCACGCAGACGCCGCCGCTCAAGCAAGCGGAACACCACCGGGATCACCAGCATCGACAGCAGCGGCGCGGTGATCATGCCGCCCACCATCGGCGCGGCGATGCTGCGCATCACCTCCGAGCCGGCGCCGCTGCCGAACATGATCGGGAACAGGCCGGCCAGGATCACCGCGACGGTCATGGCCTTGGGCCGCACGCGCAGCACCGCGCCCTCGCGCACGGCCTCGTCGAGACTGGCCTCGTCCACGGACCCGCCTTCGACGCGACGCTGCCAGGCGCTGCGCAGATAGATCAGCATCACCACGCCGAATTCCGCCGCGACGCCGGCCAGCGCGACGAAGCCGATCATGGTCGCCACCGACACCGGATGCCCCAGCAGCCACACCAGCCAGACGCCGCCGACGAGGGCGAAGGGCAGCGAGAGCATGATGAGCAGCGCTTCGGGAACGCGCCGGAACACGCTCCAGATCAGCAGGAAGATGATCAGCAGCGCCGCGGGGACCACCGTCTTCAGGCGCTCGGCGGCGCGCTGCATGAACTCGTACTGCCCCGACCAGCCGATCGTGTAGCCCGGCGGCAGGCTGACCTCGCGGGCCACGGTCCGTTGCAGGCGGGCAACCACACCGCCCAGATTGCCGGTGGTACTGTCCACATAGACGTAGCTGACCAGTTCGCCGTTCTCGCTGCTCAACATCGACGGCCCGTCGACCACGCGCACGTCGGCGACCGCACCGAGCGGCAATTGCTCGCCGTCGGGAGCGACGACCAGCAGCTGACGCAGGGCTCCGACCGACTGGCGCAGATCGCGCGGATAGCGCAGCACGATCGGGAAACGCTCGCGACCCTGCACCGTCTCGCCGATCGGGTCGCCGCCGACCGCCGTGGCGATCACCTCCTGCAGATCGGCCTGGGTCAGCCCGTAGCGCGCCGCGGCGTCGCGGCGAATGCGCACGTCCACGTAGCGTCCGCCGAAGATGCGGTCGGAAGCCGCCGAACTGACCCCGCGCACGCCTTGCGCCACGCGCACGATAGCCTCGGTCAGGCGCTGCAGTTCGACCGGATCGGGGCCGCCCACCTTGATGCCGATTGGGCTCTTGATGCCGGTCGACTGCATCGACACGCGGTTGGCGATCGGCGGCACGAACAGCGGGGTCAGCCCCGGAATGTTCTTCACTGCCTGTTGCAATTCGGCCTGCAGCTTTTCGGGAGTCATCCCCGGCCGCCATTGGCTGCGCGGCTTGAAGGTGATGGTGGTCTCGAACATGTTGATCGGCGCCGGATCGGTGGCGCTGTCGGCGCGGCCCGCCTTGCCGAACACCGTCGCCACCTCGGGCACCGTCTTCAGCAGACGGTCGGTCTGCTGCAGCACCTGCGCGGCCTTGCCGTAGGACAGCCCGGGCAGCGCGGTCGGCATGTACAGCAGGGTGCCCTCGTTGAGCGGCGGCATGAACTCGCTGCCGAGATGCGTCAGCGGCCAGAACGTGGCCGCCAGCGCCAGCACCACGCCCAGCAGCACCGCCCATGGCCGATGGAGCACGCCGTCGAGCAGCGGTCTGTAGCCGCGTATCAGGACCCGGTTGAGCGGGTTTTCGCCCTCGGGCCGGATTCTGCCGCGCACCAGATAGCCCATCAGCACCGGGATCAGGGTCACCGACAGCGCCGCCGCGGCCGCCATCGCATAGGTCTTGGTGAAGGCCAACGGCCG
>JAJYMF010000314.1 GCA_021787175.1 Pseudomonadota bacterium
TTCCATGACACCAACGCCCTGCAATACGCCTGGGTGCGCGTGCTCGCCGGCAATACCGGCGCCGTGTTCGTGGTCGGCGACGACGATCAGGCGATCTACGGCTGGCGCGGCGCGCGGGTCGAGAACGTGCAGCACTTCCTGCGCGATTTCCCCGGCGCGCGCACGCTCAAGCTGGAGCAGAACTACCGCTCCAGCGCGATCATCCTGGAAGCCGCCAACGCGGTCATCGCGCGCAACGGCGGCCGGTTCGGCAAGCAGCTGTGGACCGCCGGCGCACCCGGCGAACGCATCGCCCTGTACACCGCCTACAACGAGCAGGACGAGGCGCGCTTCGTGATCGAGCGCATCCGCGAGTCGGTGGACGCCAGCGCCAAGCTGCGCGATCACGCCATCCTGTATCGCTCCAACGCGCAGTCGCGCACCTTCGAGGAGCAGCTGGTCCAGCGCGGCATGCCCTACCGCGTCTACGGCGGCCAGCGCTTCTTCGAGCGCGCCGAGATCAAGGACGCGCTGGCCTACCTGCGCCTGGCCGCCAACCGTCACGACGACGCCGCCTTCGAGCGCGCCGTCAACACGCCGCCGCGCGGCATCGGCGACCGCACCCTGGACGCGCTGCGCCGGCGCGCGCGCGGCGACGACGTGTCGCTGTGGGAAGCGACGCTGGGCGAACTGGCAGCGGCCGAGCTGGCCGGACGCGCGAAAAACGCGCTGAAGGCGTTTCTCATGCTGATCGATGACATGGCGCGGGATTTCGCGGGGTGGGGTGATGGAGAGCCGGGACCGGGGACCCGGGTCCCGGGTCCCGGCCTTTCGCTCCCCGAACAGGTCGAGCATGCGCTCGCCGTCAGCGGCTTGCGCGCGTTCTACGAGAAGGACAGCCGCGGCAACGCCGAGTCGCGCGTGGAAAACCTCGATGAGCTGGTCAGCGTCGCCGCGCGCTTCGAACGGACGCCGGACGACATCGAAGCCGGGCTCGGCGAACTGGCCGCCTTTCTCGCCCACGCCGCGCTGGAAGCCGGCGAGGCGCAGGGCGAGCGCGGGGACGACTGCGTCCAGCTGATGACCCTGCACTCGGCCAAGGGCCTGGAGTTTCCGGTGGTGTTCCTGGTCGGCCTCGAGGAAGGCCTGTTCCCCAGCCAGCGTTCCACCGAGGAGGAAGGCCGGCTCGAGGAGGAGCGCCGGCTGGCCTACGTCGGCATCACCCGCGCCGAGCGCCGGCTGGTGCTGACCTGCGCCGAATCGCGGCGCCTGCACGGCGCGGAAATGCTGGCGCGGCCGTCGCGCTTTCTGGGCGAGATCCCGGCCACGCTGATCGACGAGGTGCGGCCGCGGGTACAGGTCAGCCGGCCCGCGTACGGCGGCCGCATCGCTGCCGCCGCGCTCGTCGACGACAGCCTGCCGCTCAAGCTCGGCCAGCGCGTGCGTCACCCCAGCTTCGGCGAAGGCGTGGTGGTGAGCGCCGAAGGTTCCGGCGCGCACACGCGCGTGCAGGTCAACTTCGCCGAAGCCGGCGCCAAGTGGCTGGTGCTGGCCTACGCCAACCTCGCGGCGCTGTGATACCCGTTCGCGATCAAGACACGAACACCGCGTAGCCCGGATGCAGCGCAGCGGAATCCGGGAATGATGCTGCAGCGAGCCCCGGATTCCGCCCCCGATGGGGCTCCATCCGGGCTACCCAGCGTATCGATTGAACGCAACTTGGTATGGAAACCTGCGGCGCGGCGCACGAATCAGCTGCCTGCGGATGCTGGCTGGCGGCTGGCCGGCGACTACGTCACCGCGCCCGGGACACCGCGCCGCGCCACGTCCGCGCACGCAGGCCGCGGGCGAACACCGCGGCAATCAGGTCGCGCGGTCGCGCGGCCTTGCTGAGGTAGTCGTCGCCGAGCACGCCCAGCAGACCGACGCGCGAAGACTCGTCGACATTGCCGGAGAAAAACAGGATCTGCGTGGCGCCGCCGTCGGGCCGCGCGCGGATGCGGTCGCAGACATCCACGCCGTCGCATCCCGGCATCATGAAGTCGAGGACGATGACGTCGGGGCGGATCTTGTCGAGATGGGCGATCGCCATGTCGGCGTCGATGTAGGCATGGCAGCCGATGCCCGCCGATTCGAGGATCTTCTTGACGCAGAACGAGGTGCCGAAGTCGTCGTCGATGATCATCACCTGGATCGGCTCCTCGCCGAGCAGGACCACGCCGGCAGCAAGGTCGGCCGCGATCGCGGCGACGTCGCCGGCATGATCGTCGATGAACACCATGCCGTTGGCCAGCGCATCGACGCGGCGTTCGCGGTCGGAGTGGGCGGTCAGCGCGAACATCGGCGCCGCCTGGGCGCGGCAGGCGGTGCGCCACAGCGGCGTCAGCGTCGCCAGCGCCGGCTCGTTGCGGCAATCGAGCAGCACGCCGCCCAGGCCCTGCGGATCGCGGCTGAGCGCGACCAGTTCCTCGACCCGGTGGACAAGGTTGATGCCCTGTCCGCGCAGCGACTCGCTCAGACGCGCGCCCAGCGCGGCGTCGGCGGACACGAAGGCGATGCTGCGCGTCACCGGTACCGCCACCGCGGCAGCCATCGGCGGCTGCGGCAGCAACGCCACCATTCCTTCGTCAAAGTACTGTTCGACCACGTCGGTATTCATGTCGGTATCTCCGTCGCCGTGACCGCAGGGGTCGCGGCCGCAGCATCCTGCATCTGGATATCGCCGGACCGCGCAACGCACGGCTCCGATGCGGCGCCAGTGTGCGGCAAGGCGCCCGCGCGCAACCGTGAGCGCACGCACGCGCGCGCGTCCGCACTGTCAACGAATGTAACGCTGCGAATGTGCTTCCGACCGGGGCGCCTTTCGTGCCGGGCACCGTGCCGCAAGCGGAAGATCGAGGGGCCAGACC
>JAJYMF010000123.1 GCA_021787175.1 Pseudomonadota bacterium
TCTGGCTGGCTGCTGCTGGCCCCTCTGCGCACGCTGCGCTGGCGACAGGCGCTGTACTGGCTGCCGTTTCCCGGCGTCTATCTGGCGTGGGCGCTGCTGCTGGGCCGGGTGCTGCACGTCTATCCCTATCCCTTCATCGACCTCAACCGGCTGGATCTGGCGCTGGTGCTGCGCAATGCCGCCGCGATGGGCCTGCTGTTCCTGGCGCTGGGCGCGCTGCTGATCGCCTGGAACCGCCGCCCGGCGTGGCGCCGGTCGTCCGCCGCCGTCACCGAGCCGCAGGGTTGAGCGCGGCGGGGCGATCCCCGGCATGAAGGCCGCGTATCTGCAGGCTTCCGATCTGCACGGTCTGGCGCGACTGGCGACCGACGCCACGCTCGGTGTCACCGATCTGGTCGAGGCGGTGCACGCCGGCATCGCGCGTCCCTGGCGTCATCGCGATGCGTCGGATGCCGCGCGCACCCGCGGCATCACCGGACTGGTGTACGCCGGCATTCGCGGCCTGACCCGCGGCATCGGCGGCGGCACGGCCGCCGCGCTGGCGCGGCTGGCGCCACGTGCCGAGGCGAGCGAGCCCACGCCGGCGCGCCTTACCACGCTGGCGGCGCTGAACGCCGTGCTCGGCGATCGCCTTGCGTCCAGCGGCAACCCGCTGGCGCTGCCGATGCGGCTGTACCGCGACGACGGCCGTCCGCTGCCGCTGCAGGCACCGGCGCTGGCCGCGGCCTCGCCGCCGGTCGGGCGTCGCGTGCTGATCCTGGTGCACGGACTGGGCCTGCACGACGGCCACTGGCGCCGTGCCGGACACGATTACGGCGCGCTGCTGGCGCGCACGCAGGGCTATACGCCGCTGTATCTGCGCTACAACACCGGCCTGCACGTCGCCGCCAGCGGGCGCGCGCTGGCCGAGCTGCTGGAGACGCTGCAGCGGCAGTGGCCGCTGCCGATCGAGTCGCTGGCGATCGTCGCCCACAGCATGGGCGGGCTGGTCGCACGCAGTGCCTGCCATCACGCCGAGCGCGCCGGGCACGCCTGGCGATCGCGGCTGCGGGTGCTGGTGTGCCTGGGCACGCCGCATCACGGCGCGCCGCTCGAGCGCGCCGGTCACGGGGCGCAACGCCTGCTGGCGGCGCTGCCGTTCGCGGCGCCGTTCGCGCGCCTGGCCGGCTTGCGCAGCGCCGGCATCACCGATCTGCGCCACGGCAACCTGCTCGAAGGCGACGCCGGTGATACGGACCGTTTCGCCCAGGCCGGAGACACCCGCACGCCGGTGCCGCTGCCGCGCGACGTGCGCTGCTGCGCGATCGCCGCCAGCGTCGGCACGCGGCGCCACGGGCTGGCCGCGCGTCTGCTCGGCGACGGCATGGTACCGCTCGACAGCGCGCTGGGCCGGCATCCGCAGCGCGCGTTCCGGCTGGCGTTCCCGCGCTCGCGACAGTGGGTGGCGGAGGGCATCGGCCACTTCGACCTGCTCGGCGATGCCGCGGTGGCGCGGCGCCTGCAGCGCTGGCTGGCGGTTTGATCCCCGTTCGCGATCTGGACACGAACACCACGTCGCCCGGATGCAGGGCGCCCTTGTCATTCTGAGCGTAGCGAAGAATCTGGCATTCGCCCAGCGCAGCGAAATCCGGGGGTGGTGCTTGATCGAGCCCCGGATTCCGCCCCCGCTGGGGCTGCATCCGGGCTACCCATCGTATCGATTGAACGCAACGGGGTATCAGGCCCAGGGATCGTAACTGCCGAACCACCACAGGTGGCCCTCGGGATCGCGGCAGCTGTAGCCCTTGCCGCCGTAGTCTTTGGTTTCGATGGCGTCCACGATCACCGCGCCGGCGGCCTGCGCGCGCGCGTAGTGGGCGTCGCAGTCGGCAACGATCAGGCACGGACACTGGCTTTCGCGCCCACCAATGTCCTGCGGTTGCGCGATGCGCCGGCCCCAGGCGCTGTCATCCGTCGATCCCAGCATGATCATGCCGTGGCCGAAGGACAGCTGGGCGTGCGCGATGCCGCCGTGGTCGTCCGGCACCACCAGGTGCTTCTCGAATCCGAACGCCGTGCACAGCCATTCGATCGCGGCGGCGGCGTCGCGGTAGCGCAGGCTGGGGATGATGGTGCAGACAGTGTTGGCGGCGGGGCTGGGCATGGCGAACCTCCGTGACTGGAATGGCGACGGCCGCGACGGGCCGATGCCGTGCGGACACTGTGCCGCTGCGGGTCATGTTCCGTCTTGCAGATTTTGGCACTCAGTCCAGCGGGATGTGGTTGGCGTAAAGGCCCTGACGGGCCATGTAGGCCGAGGGCGTCATGCCGGCGAAAGCGCTGAATTCGCGCACCAGATGCGGCTGGTCGCAGTAGCCGCAATCGGCGGCGATGGCGGCCCAGTCCACCCGGCGTTGACGATGGACTGCAGCGACCACGGCGTGGAAGCGGCGCTGCCGGAGATAGCGTTTCGCGCTCATGCCCACTTGCTCGAGAAAGATCGCTCCGAAACGACGATGGGAGAATCCGCTTGCCGCCACCAGGGCGGCGATGCGTTCGACCTGACCGACGTGCCGCAGGGCATCGAGCGCGCTGGCGACAGCCGGATGCGGTTTGGCGTCTGCAGCGCGTGTCCGCAGCCATTGCTCCAGCAGCAGCAGTCGCCGTCGGGGCTGCGCCGTCTCCAGCAGGCGTTGCCGCAGGCGGCGCGCACTGCGTCCGGCCAGATCTTCCAGTCCGATATCGCGATTACGCAGCGGATCCATGCGTTCGCGGAACAAGCAGGCGGCACCGCCAGGCCGGAACACCACTCCCATCACCCGGACCTGCTCGGCGGTATCGATGACAAAGCTGCGCGTATAGGGGCCGCTGAAGATGCTGCCGGGAGAGCGCGTGCACATGCGGCC
>JAJYMF010000204.1 GCA_021787175.1 Pseudomonadota bacterium
CCGCGGGCCACGTCGAGAACGGCGGCGTGCGCTACCAGCTGCAGCCGCTGGGCGAGTGGAAGAGCCTCGACGACATCCGTGCCATCGTCCTCGATCGCCAGGGACTGCGCCTCGGCGACGTCGCCGACGTGGTGCTGCGACCGGCGCGGCTGAACTACGCACGGCGCCTCGACATGCGCCCGGCCATCGGCATCGACATCAGCCGCGAGCGCAACGCCAACCTGGTGCAGGTGGGCCGCGCGGTGATGCAGACCATCGACCGCGTGCGCCATGACCCCGAACTGCGCGGCATC
Source organism: Pseudomonadota bacterium (assembly GCA_021787175.1). Taxonomy (GTDB): domain Bacteria; phylum Pseudomonadota; class Gammaproteobacteria; order Xanthomonadales; family Rhodanobacteraceae; genus Metallibacterium. The sequence goes on from JAJYMF010000204.1 coordinate 294, forward strand.
CGCGTCTACACGCTGTCGAACGAGGCCGACAACGTGACGTCGTCACTGCGCGAGCTGGCCGAGGCCGGTGTGGCCGGCACCCTGCTGTCGGTGCTGGTGCTGTATTTCTTTCTGCGCGACTGGGCCTCGACGCTGATGGTGTCGCTGGCGATTCCGGTGTGCTTCGTCATCACCCTGGGCGCGATGTACTTCTTCGGCATCAGCCTGAACATCCTGTCGATGATGGGCCTGCTGCTGGCCGTCGGCATGCTGGTCGACAACGCGGTGGTGGTGGTCGAGAGCATCTATCAGTACCGCGAGCAGCATCCCGGCCGGCCCTGGTACAGCGCGGTGCAGGGCACGCAGGCGGTCGGCATCGCGATCGCCGCCGGCACCTTCACCAGCATCGTGGTGTTCCTGCCGAACATCTTCGGCGAGAAGAACCAGATCAGCATCTTCCTGACCCAGGTCGCGGTGACCATGGCCATCGCGCACCTGGCCTCGTGGCTGGTGGCGGTCAGCCTGATCCCGATGCTGTCGTCGAAGCTGCCGCCGCCGAAGTTTCTCGGCAAGGTCAGTCTGGTCAGCCGGCTGCGCAGCCGCTACGCGCGGGCGGTGCGCTGGACGCTCGCGCACCGGCGCGGGTCGCTGCTGGCGCTGGCCGCGCTGATGGCGTTGAGCTTCGTGCCGATGGCGAAGACCAAGTACGACATGTTCGCCAGCGGCGAATCGCGCCAGCTGCAGCTGCAGTACACGCTCAACGGCACCTACCGGCTGGCGCAGATCGAGCCGTGGGTGGCCAAGGTCGAGCGCTATCTCATGGCGCACAGGCAGGCCTTCGAAATCAGGTCGGTGTACAGCTATTACGACGAGCAGGGCAACGCGATCACCAACGTGCTGCTGACCGCGGGCCCGCAGGCGCGGCGTCCGGCCAGCGCGATCATGGAGGCGATCCGCAAGGGTCTACCGCAGCTGCCGATCGGCACGGTCGGCTTCGACCAGCAGCGCCGCGGCAACGGCGGCGGCGTCGAGATCAGCCTCAGCGGCGATTCCGGCCAGCGTCTGCGCGATCTCGCCGGCACGGTACTGCCGGTACTGACGCGGCTGCCTGCGCTGCGCGACGTGCACCTGTCCGAGCGCGGCGCCGACCGCGAGGTGGCGGCGCACGTCGATCGCACGCGCGCGAAGATGCTGGGCTTCAACGCCGAGGAGGTGGCCAACACCATCGCCATCGGCCTGCGCGGCATGCCGCTGCGCGAATATCGCCAGGGTGACCGCGAGCTGCCGGTGACGCTGCGCTTCAAGAACGCCGATGCGCAGAGCCTCGGCGACCTGTCCGACTACACGCTGCGCCGCGCCGACGGCGCCGAGGTGCCGCTGCTGTCGATGGTCAGCCTCTCCACGCAGGCCTCGGCCGGCGCCATTCGCCGCATCAACCGCCAGACCGCGCTGCCGATCCGCGCCAATCTCGCGCCCGGCCACACGCTGGAGCAGGCGCGCGGCGAGATCAAGCGCGCGCTGGACGCGCTGACCCTGCCGGCGGGCTACCGCTGGAGCTTCGGCGAGAGCTTCGACGAATCGCAGCGGGCCGGCAACCAGATGCTGTTCAACACCCTGATCGCGCTGATGCTGGTGTACGTGGTGATGTGCGCGATGTTCGAATCGCTGATCTTTCCCGCGGCGATCCTCACCACCTTCGTGTTCTCGGTGTTCGGCGTGTTCTGGCTGTTCTGGCTGACCGGCACCACCTTCTCGATCATGGCCTCGATCGGAATCCTGATCCTGATGGGCGTGGTGGTGAACAACGGCATCGTCATGATCGTGCACATCAACCAGTTGCGGCATGGCGGCATGGATCGCGTCGAGGCGCTGATCGCCGGCGCCCGCGACCGCCTGCGCCCGATCCTGATGACGATGGGCACCGCCATCCTCGGCATGCTGCCGCTGTGCTTCAGCACATCCACGATCGGCGGGGACGGCCCGCCGTACTACCCGATGGCGCGCGCCATCGCCGGCGGCCTGCTGTTCTCGACCGTGGTCACCCTGCTGGCGCTGCCGCTGATCTACTCGCTGCTGGACGATGCGCGCATGGCCGTGCGCCGGGTGATCCGCGATGCGCGCGCGGGACGCCTGCGGCCGGCGCGGGCCTGAGCGCTCATTCCGCCGCGCGCGCCGGGCTGGCACACTGCCGGCATGAGCGACATCCTCGATCTCACCATGGCGCTGATCCGCCGACCGTCGCTGACCCCCGACGACGCCGGCTGCCAGGCGCTGCTGACGGCGCGGCTGACGGCCAGCGGGTTCCGCTGCGAGTCGCTGCGCTACGGCGAAGTCGACAACCTGTGGGCGACGCACGGGCAGGGCGCTCCGGTGCTGGTGCTGCTGGGCCACACCGACGTGGTGCCCAGCGGACCGCGCGAGGCCTGGGCCAGCGACCCGTTCGAGCCCGACTGCCGCGACGGACGTCTTTACGGCCGCGGCGCGGCGGACATGAAGTCCGGCGTCGCCGCGATGACGCTGGCGCTTCAGAACTACGTCGCCATCCATCCCGATCATCCGGGCCCGCTGGCGCTGCTGCTGACCAGCGACGAGGAGGGACCCTCGCGCGACGG
>JAJYMF010000152.1 GCA_021787175.1 Pseudomonadota bacterium
CAGCTTGGGATCGACCGAATAGCCCGCGCGTGCGCGCTCGAACAGCCACGCCGAGGCTTCGCCGCGCGCGACCTCATGCACGATGATGGCCTCGCTGGCGTCACCGCCGCCGGCGCCGACCCGCTGCAGATCGAAGGCGCGCACGAAGGCGATCACCTCGGTGCTCATCCCCGACGACGACGGTCCGGCGTGCAGGAATTCCAGCCGCGCGGCGCGCCAGCCGGTTTCCTCTTCCAGCTCGCGCGCGGCGGCGCCGAGAGCGCTCTCGCCGGGGTCGGCGTCGCGGTCGCCAACCAGCCCGGCCGGCATCTCGATGGTGCGCGCCTGGATCGGTACCCGGTACTGCTCGACGAACAGGATGCGATCCTGCGGCGTGACCGCGACGATGATCACCGCACCGCCGGCATTGTTGCGTTCGACGAACTCCCAGCGGCCGCGCCGGCGCAGGGTCAGCCAGTTGCCGCGATGGAGATCCTCGGCGGGCGCATCGGCGTCCACGGGCAGGCTTGAAGGGTCGTGATTCATGCGGTTTCCGCCCTGGGCTGTGCGTGCGCACGCAGGCGCGCGCGGGTGTGGGCGCCGAGCCGCAGAGACTGGCCAAGTCCCTCCAGGGCGTCGCCGTCGCCGCCGCGCCAGGCCAGCGCATCAGGCTCGGGTACCGGCGCGTCCAGCGCGATGCGCGTCAGCCGCCGCGACAGGCGCGCGTTGTCGGCCTGTGCGCGCAGGCGGACGGCGACCCCGGCGGCGCCACGCAGCGACAGCGCGGCAACCTCGTCGATGCGCGCCAGCAGGGCGTCGAGGTCGCCGAAGTGCGCCAGCAGCGTGGCGGCGGTGCGCGGGCCGATGCCGCGCACGCCGGGGATGTTGTCGACGGCGTCGCCGGTCAGCGCCAGATAGTCGGCGACCTGCTCGGGGCGCACGCCCATGCGCGCCTTGACGCCGTCCGCGCCCCAGCGCTCGCCGCGCGCGAAGTCCCACTGCTCGTCGTGGCTGCCCAGCAGTTGGCCGAAGTCCTTGTCCGCCGACACCACCACCGAGCGGAAGCCGTGCCGGCGCAGCGTCCACAGCGCGCTGCCGATCAGGTCGTCGGCCTCGAAACTCGAATGCGCGGCCACCGCCAGTCCCAGCGCGGCGGCCAGCTGCTGACAGAGTCCGAACTGGAACTCCAGTTCCGGCGGCGGCAACTCGCGATTGGCCTTGTAGGCCGGGTAGATCGCGTTGCGGAAGCACGAGGTCAGTGCGGCGTCGAAGGCGACCAGGACGTGCGTGGGGCGGGCGCGCTCCAGCAGATCGAGCAAAAAGCGCGCAAATCCGTGGACGGCGTTGACCGGGCGCCCGTCGCGATCGCGCAGCGCGTCCGGCAGCGAATGCCAGGCGCGAAAGACGTACAGGCTGCCGTCGACCAGATGTGCAACCGGGCGCATGCTCATGCCGTCCATGCGCTGATGTGAGCGGATGGCTCCGCGCGCGGAGCGGGCGCCGGCTCGTCCGTGATGCTGCCGACGTGCACGAAGCCGATCAGGCTCTCGCCTGTGCCCAGCCCCAGCAGAGCGGCGACGTGGGGATCGTAGGCGGCCCAGCCGGTCAGCCACTGCGCGCCATAGCCCAGCGCCTGCGCACCCAGCAGCAGGTTGTAGGCGACGCAGCCGGCCGACAGCAGCTGTTCCTGAGCGGGGATCCTGGCGTGCCCGGGATCGACCCGAGCCACCACCGCGACCACCAGCGCGCCGTGCGCATAGCAGGCGCGTTCCTTGTCGAGGCGTGCGGGATTGACGTCGGGCTCGCGTTCGGTCAGACGTTCGGTCAGCCGTGCGGCAAAGATTGTCAGCGCCGCGCCTTCGATGGTGATCAGCCGCCACGGCTGCAGACGGCCATGGTCGGGAACGCGCAGCGCGAAGGCCAGCAGCGCGTCGCGCTCGGCACCCGACGGCGCCGGAGTGGTCAGCAGGCGCGCCGGCACGGAACGGCGGCGGGCGAGAGCATCGAACAGCGGCGAGACGGGCATGGGCCGAGTTTAGTGGGGCGCTCCGGAAATACCCATCCGCCATGGCCGGCGCCCTTTGGCAAGCCGAGGATCGTCGCTGCCAGCGGCGGTGCGCGACGGCCCGCGGCATCCGTTACGATGCGGCGGATTCGAGGGGAGGTGCGTCATGGCCGTGACCATTGCAGCGCTGAAGGAAACCGCGACGGGCGAGCGCCGGGTGGCGATCACGCCGGAAACGGCGAAGAAATATCTCGCCCGCGGACTGCTGGTGCTGCTCGAGCGTGAGGCCGGCGCCGCCGCCGGTTTCCCCGACGCCGCTTACGCCGGCGTCGAATTCGCCGAGGCTGCCGCGGTGCTGGCGCGCGCCGGCCTGCTGCTGGCCGTGCAGCCGCCGGCCGCGGCAGCAGGCTTGCGTCGCGGCGCCGTTCTGGTCGGCCAGCTGCGCCCTTACGGCGCCGGCGAGCGCATCGCGACGTGGGCGGCGCAGGGGCTGACCGCGTTCGCGCTCGAGCGCCTGCCGCGCACCACCCGCGCGCAGGCGATGGATACGCTGTCCTCGCAGGCGGCCGTGGCCGGCTACCGCGCCGTGCTGCTGGCCGCCGAGGCTTCGCCGCGCTTCTTCCCGATGCTGACCACCGCCGCCGGCACCGTGCGCCCCAGCCGCGTGCTGGTGATCGGCGCCGGCGTGGCCGGTCTGCAGGCGATCGCCACCGCGCGCCGGCTGGGCGCGCAGGTGGATGGCTTCGACGTGCGCCCGGAGACGCGCGAACAGGTGCAATCGCTGGGCGCCAAATTTCTCGATCTGGGCGTCAGCGCCGCCGGCAGCGGCGGCTATGCGCGCGAGCTGACCGCCGAGGAGCGCGCGCGCCAGCAGCAGGCGCTGGGCGAGCATCTGCGCGCGATGGACGTGGTGATCACCACCGCGGCGGTACCGGGCCGGCAGGCGCCGCGCATCCTGACCGCGGCGATGATCGAGGGCATGAAGCCGGGTGCGGTGGTGGTGGACATCGCCGCCGAGAGCGGCGGCAACTGCGAGCTGACCCGCGCCGGCGCGCGTGTCGAACACGGTGACGTCAGCATCCTCGGGCCGGTCAATCTGGCCGCCGGCACGCCGCTGCACGCCAGCGAGATGATCGCGCGCAATTTCGCCAACTTCGTCGAGCTGCTGTTGCGCGAGGGCGCGCTGAACCCGGATTTCGGCGACGAACTGGTCACCAGCACCTGCCTCGCCCACGCCGGTGAGGTCACGTTCGCCGGCTGAGCGGTTCGCAGTGCGGCTCAGCCGCCGCCGCGATGGTCACCCGCGTGCGGCATGCGCTGCGGGTGCGGGCGGGGGCCGTGCTGCTGCAGCCAGTGTTGGCGCTGCTCGGGACTCATGGACCGCCACTGCCGCTGCAGCGCTTCGCGCTGCGCCGGCGGCAGCTCGCGAAAGCGCGCGTAGGCCTCGCGCAGGCGCTGCCGCTGCTGCGGGCTCATCTGCCGGAACTGCTCCATGTTGCGGCGCACCTGCGCGCGCTGCTCGGGCGTCATCTGCTGCCAGTGCTCGATGCGCTGATCGATCGCGCGCTGACGCTGCGGCGGCAGCTGTTCCCAATGCTGCTCGTTGTGCAGCAATTGCTGCTGGCGCTGCGGCGGCATGCGGTCCCAATGATCGCGAAAGGGGCCCAGCAGTCGCTGCTGCTCGGGGCTGAGCTGCTGCCAGGACGTGGTCGGTGCCTGCTGCGCATGCGCGGTCAGCGGCGCGGCCAGACCGAACGCGAGCAGCAGGGCCGCAACCGGCACGATCGATGCGCGCGGCATGGTCAGTCTCCGGCCGGCGTCTGGTTGGCGCCGGGCTGCTGCGGCTGGGTCGCCAGCCAGTCGTAGAAGTCGAGGTTCTGGTACAGGTCGAGATCGGCGGCATCGGTCGCGGCCAGCGAATCGCTGCCGTTGCCGGCGACCGTGGCGACTGCGGGTGTCGATGCGGTCGGCGCGCCGGTATGCGGATGCCAGACCAGGCCCAGCGCCAGCGCTGCCGCGGCGAACGCGCCGGCGGGCACCAGCAGGCGCGTGAGGGACGCGCGGCGCGGCTCCGTCGCGGCACGGCGCGCGGCGCGCAGGCGTGCGGCGGTGGCCGCGTCGACGCCGTCCACGGCGCTGTCGAACAGGCTGCGGGCGCGGCTTGCGAGCGGATCGCGGATATCGTTCATCGCCAGTCCTCCAATTGGTTGCGCAGCGCTTCCATGGCGCGCGAAAGATGCGTCTTGACGCTGCCGGCGGAGCAGCCCATCGCGCGTGCGGTGTCGGCCACGTCGAGGCCCTCCAGCATGCGCAGCATGAAAGCCTCCTGCTGGCGTCGCGGCAGCTTGCGCACCGCGACGCTCATCGCCGCATAGGCGCTGCTGTCCAGCAGCCGCTGCTGCGGGTCGGGGGCGAGGTCGGACGGCTCCCACAGCGGGCCGTCGTCGCCGTCCTCGTCGCCGCCGCGCGGCGCCAGCCAGCCGACCACGATCGAGCGCACCTTGCGTCGCCGCTGCAGGTCGGTGATGCGCCGGCGCAGGATGCCCCAGAACAGCGGCGGCCATTCCTCGGGCGGGCGCTCGCGGTAATGCTTGACCAGCCTGAGCATCGCGTCCTGCACGGCATCCAGCGCCTCCTCGCGGTCGTTCAGGCCCATCTCGGCGACGCGCCACGCGCGCCGCTCGACCTGGGCCAGAAAGACATCCAGGGTCGCCGGCAACGGCCGTGCAGAGACTTCCGGCAGCGGCGGCAGCAGGGCGGTTTCGGCCACGCTCATGTCGCGATGCCGCAACGGGGGCGGTTCCACATCAGCCGTTTCCTGGCGTGATCACAGTAACGATAACGGCCCACGCTCGCCGCGGTTGACAGCCGCCGCGTATGATCGGGCCTACGCGCGGCATCGGCGGCGACCGGCCGCCGATGCCGCAACGCCGACCACCCGGGGGACAGCGATGATCGACGGCTTTCTCGCACTGTATATCTTCATGCTGGCGGCCTTCACCGGCTACGAGATCATCGCCCGCGTGCCGGTGATCCTGCACACGCCGCTGATGTCCGGCTCCAACTTCGTGCACGGCATCGTGGTGGTCGGCGCAATGGTCGCGCTGGGCCACGCGCAGACGCCGCTGGAGCAGGTGATCGGCTTCGTCGGCGTGCTGCTGGGCGCCGGCAACGCCGCCGGCGGCTACGTCGTCACCGAACGCATGCTGGACATGTTCAAGGCCAGCAAGAAGAAGGAGGGCGGCTGATGGAGACGCTGCTGCCCGGCCTGATCAAGGCCAGTTATTTCCTCGCTGCGCTGCTGTTCATCGTCGGCCTCAAGCGCATGAGTTCGCCGCGCACCGCGCGCACCGGCATTCTCTGGGCCGGCGTCGGCATGCTGGTGGCGGTGGCGGCGACGTTCGCGCTGCCCGGCCTGCACAACCGCGAGCTGATGCTGGCGGCGATCGTGCTGGGCACCGCGGCGGCGTGGTGGTCGGGCCGGCGCGTGGCGATGACAGCGATGCCGCAGATGGTCGCGCTGTACAACGGCATGGGCGGCGGCGCGGCGGCGGCGATCGGGCTCGCCGAGCTGATCGCGGCGGCGGCCTGGATCAATGCCCATCCCGGCCAGTGCGCTTTCGCGGCGGCCCCGGCGGCGACCTGCCTGGCCCCGTCGGCGACGGTGCTCGCCTATGTCGGCCTGTTCATCGGCGCGGTGTCGTTCGCCGGTTCGCTGATCGCCTTTGCCAAGCTGCAAGGCTGGATGGACCGGCGCTTCGTGTTCTCCGGCCAGCGCGCGCTCAACGGCGTGATTCTGCTGGCGGCGCTCGCACTGGGCGCCTGGACGCTGACGGCCGATTTCGGCAGCGGCCTGCAGGTGTCGCTGCTGGCGATCGTCGTGTTCGCCGCGCTGGCGCTGGCGCTGGGGCTGCTGATGACGCTGCCGATCGGCGGCGCCGACATGCCGGTGGTGATCTCGCTGTACAACGCCTTCACCGGCCTGGCGGTGGCCTTCGAGGGCTACGTGCTGCAGAACGAGGCGATGATCATCGCCGGCATGGTGGTCGGCGCAGCCGGCACCCTGCTGACCCAGCTGATGGCGCGGGCGATGAACCGCTCGCTGGGCAACGTGCTGTTCGGCAGCTTCGGCGCCGCGGGCGGCGCGGCGCAGGCGATCGCCGGCGCGCAGAAGCCCATCGAGGCCGCCGACGCCGCGGTGATGATGGCCTACGCCGAGCGCGTGGTGATCGTGCCGGGCTACGGCATGGCCGTGGCGCAGGCGCAGCACAAGGTGTGGGAGTTTGCGCAGGCGCTGATCGCGCGCGGGGTCAAGGTGCGTTTCGCGATCCACCCGGTGGCCGGGCGCATGCCCGGGCACATGAACGTGCTGCTGGCCGAGGCCGGCGTGCCCTACGACCTGATCGCCGACATGGACGACATCAACCCCGAGTTCCCGACCACCGACGTGGTGCTGGTGATCGGCGCCAACGACGTGGTCAATCCGGTGGCCAGGACCGACCCGTCGTCGCCGATCTACGGCATGCCGATCCTCGACGTCGCCACTGCGAAGAACGTGATCGTGGTCAAGCGCGGCAAGGGCACCGGCTTCGCCGGCATCGAGAACGCACTGTTCTACGCCGACAACGCGCGGATGCTCTATGGCGACGGTCAGGCAGCCGTGGCGAGCCTGATTGCCGAACTCAAGGCGATGGACGGCTGAATCTGTTGCAGCAACCCGCCGCACGGCGGTTGCCCCCTACCCCATTGCGTTCAATCGATGCGATGGGTAGCCCGGATGGAGCCCCATCGGGGGCGGAATCCGGGGCTCGATGCGGCATCCTTCCCGGATTCCGCTGCGCTGCATCCGGGCTACGCGGTTTTCGTGTCTCGATCGCGAACGGGTATCAGGTCCTGACCGCGGCTGTACGCGGATGCCGCCGCAACGCCAGCAGCGCCGCCAGCACGGCGGCGGCCAGCGCCCAGTGCAGGCGTTCGCCGTGCAGGCCGAGGCGAGCCAGCAGCCACAGCATGCCGAAGCCGCTGGCGCGCAGCGATTCCAGCAGGCCGATGCCGAACATCGCCGCGATCCGCGCGGCCGCCAGCAGCACCTGTTCGTAGACCGCGGCCAGCAGGGTCGCCAGCGCCGCCAGCGTGGACGCCGCGCCGCGCACCGCCGGCAGACTCATGCGTGCACTCAGCGCCGCCAGCGCGCCCACCGCCAGTACCAGCCAGGCGGGCACCAGCGCGCCGAAGCGCAGCACCAGCAGCGCCCACACCGCGCCCAGCGCCAATCCGGCCAGCAGCATCGACAGTGCGCCCACGACCAGGGCAAACCACGGCACGCGACCGTGTTCAGAGGGCATGATCGGTGCGCGGGACGATGGGCATGACGGATGGCCGCTCGGGAGGCCGCGATGATACTGCTGCGGCACCGGATCAGCGCGGGCGCCCGATCCAGACCAGGGCTCCCGCCGCCACCAGCGCGTCGATGCGCGGTGCGAGCACCGGCTGCAGCAGCGCCGCATCGGCCGCGGGACCGGCGATCAGACCGGCACAGCCGTTGCGGCCGCTACGCTTCACCTGATACATCGCGATGTCGGCCAGCTCCAGCGTGCGTTCGAAATCCGCGCTGCCGGAGCCGGCCAGCAAGGGGTGCACCGAATAGCCGATCGAGCAGGTCAGACGCACGCCGTGATCGCCGGCGGCGAACACGTGCTCGCCGATGGTCTGACGCAGACGTTCGGCCACCTCGCCGGCCTGCACGCCGTCGACACCGCGCAGCAGCAGCAGGAATTCCTCGCCGCCCCAGCGCAGGGCCAGGTCGCCGGGGCGCTTGGTGCGGCCGAGCAGTTCGCCCAGTTCGCTGAGCACACGATCGCCGACGGCATGGCCATGGCGGTCGTTGACGTCCTTGAAGTGATCGAGATCGAGCAGCAGCACCGCCACGCCGTCGGCGCTGCCGAGCAGCCCCGGCAGCCGCGTCAGCAACTCGCGGCGATTGCCCAGACCGGTCAGGGCGTCGGTGGTGCTGTCGGCGCGCAGGGTCAGGTTGGCTTCGCGCAGGCGCTCGTTGGCGCGGCGCAATTCCTCGGTGCGTTCGGCGATCACCCGCTCCAGCCGCTGGCGGATCGACCGCTGCCGGCGCAGACGCAGGCGCAGCAGCAGCCACAGCGTGACGACCAGGGTCGCGGCGATCAGCGCGCGCACCGCGCCGCGCTCGTACCAGTGCGGCGTCACGGTCAGCAGCAGCACGGTCCGCGGGCCCCACTCGCCGCTGCCGTAGCGGGCCTGCACCTCGAACTCGTAGTGGCCCGGCGGCAGATGGGTGTAGTACGCCGTGCGGCGTGTGGTGGCGTCGCTCCACGCGCTGTCGTAGCCGCCCAGGCGGTAGCGGAATCTCAGCCCGGCGGGATCGCGCAGGTAGGGCAGCGTGTAGCGGATCTCGAGGTCGCGCTGGGCGTCGTCGAGCACGAAGGTGCCGTCGGGCAGGCTGTCCTTGCCGCGGTGGACGATGGCGTCGATCAGCGGCGCCGCGACCGGCTGCGGCTCGCGGATCGCGGTGGTGTCGAGGCGCACCGCACCGGCGGTGGTGGGGTACCAGATCGAGGGTCCGCTCACCAGGCTGCGGCCGCCGCCGGCGCCGTTGCAGCAGCGCATGCGGTTGACGTCGAGCCCTTCGCCCTCCTCGCCGACCACGCGCTGGGCGTTGAAACGCACGACGGCGGGGTATGTGCCGGCACGCGGAAACTCGCCCAGCGGCAGCCGCCAGACACCGGCGATGCTGGGGAAATAGACCTGATCGCCGACGACGTCGAAGCCCCAGGCGTTGTTGCTGGTCAGGCCGTCGGCGACGGTGTAGCGCTGCAGCCGGCCGTCGCTCAGCAGGGCCACGCCGGCGTCGGCGCTGGTGATCAGCCACTCGCCGCGGCGCAGCGGCTTGATCGCGGTGACGAAGATGCCGCGCAGCGGGGCGCTCCACGCCGGGCGCGACCAGTGGCCGCCCGCAAGCTCGAACACGCCGTCGCCGGTGCCGATCCAGAGCCGGCCATCGTTCAGCGGCATGATCGCGCGGATGCTCGCGGCGGCGCTGCCGGGCGCCGCGCCGAACAGTTTCAGCGCGCCGTCGCGATAGCGGTACAGGCCGCCCTGGGTGCCGATCCAGTACGTCCCGGCGGGCTCCTCGCGGATCACGTTGACCTGCCAGGCCGTCAGCGGCGCCAGCGCCGGCGGCATCACGACCTTGCCTGCGGCGAGGATCGCCACGCCGCCGCGGGTGCCGATCCACAGCCGCCCGGAGTGGTCGTAAAAGAGCGTGTAGGCGCTGGGATTGGGCAGCGCGCTGGCCGGCACCAGAGTGCTCACGCCGGCGCCATGCACCGCAAGCACGCCATTGTCGGCGCCGAGCACGATCTGTCCGTCCGGTGCGCGGGCCACCGCCCAGATCAGCGGAAACAGCCCGCTGGCAGCGCGGCCGTAACGCTGCGCCGGTGTGTCGGTGATGCGGAAAAGGCCATGTGTGCGGGTGCCCAGCCAGAGGTTGCCGGCGTGATCCTCGAACAGGCTGTCGACCCACGGCGGACTGCCGAGCGGGTTGCTGCCGATGCGCTCGAGTGCACCGTCAGGACGCAGCCGGTACAGCGCCTGCAGGGTGCCGATCCAGAGATTGCCGGTGCGGTCGCTGAGCATCGCCTCGACCGGACTGGCATCGAGTTCGGGATCCAGCCCCCCAGGCAGCAGGCGGCCGTCCGCGCGTTTGAACAAGCCGTGGCTGGTGCCGACCCAGAGGACGCCCCGATGTTCGGCCAGCGCGGTGACGCGGCTGCCGGTATCGCCGGGCAGGGGTATGCAGGTCACCGCGGCGCCGCGCTGGCGGCAGAGGCGATCCAGACCGCCGGCCCAGAAGCCGTCCGCGCGCGGCAGCAGGCTGAAGAACGGGCCGGTCAGGCCGGGCAGGGCGCGAAAGCCCTGCGCGCTCCAGCCGCCGACGCCGGTCGCGGTCGCCAGCAGCGGGCCGCCGTCGGCGCCGGCGACGATGGCGTTGACCGAGGGGCCGCCCAGCGCCAGCAGCCGACTGTCGTGCTCGCGCACCAGACCGGTGACGGTGCCGAACCAGACGTCGCCGTCGGGCGCACCCCACGCCGCCTGCGCCATCGAGATGTCGCGGCCGTCGCTCATCTGCAGCAGCGTCGTCATGCGCTCGCCGTCGAAGCGGGCGACGCCGTTCTGGGTGCCGACCCAGAGAAATCCGGCACGGTCCTGGGTCAGGCTGATCACGCTGATCTGCGGCAGCCCGCGCTGCAGGTCCCAGGCGTTGATCTGGTAGTCGTCGAACGGCGTGGCCGGGTCGAGCGCATGCGCGCTGCCGGCGCCGAGCGCCAGCGCGAGCAGGGTCAACAGCCTCAGGTCTTGCCGTCGCATCGCCACCTTGTCTCCCTCGGGCCGGACTCCATATCGTCAGCGCCGGCAACCGCCGCAGGCATAATAGACGTCCCTAGCAAGCCGCATGCCCATGGCCGGATTCAGTCCCAGCAGCGAACCCTTCACCCTCGACCGCGACTGCGACGCCATCCTGGTGCCGCAGGGCGAGCGGGTGATTCTGCCCGCCGGCCAGTCCGGCTACATCACCCAGGCGCTGGGCGGCAGCTTCACCGTGTACGTCGACGGCAACCTGTTCCGGGTCGCCGGCAGCGACGCCGCCGCACTGGGCAAGGCGCCGCCGGCGCCGATCGCGCTGGCCGACGACGCCTCCGACGGCGACGTCGAAAAACGCGTCTGGGATCAGCTGCGCACCTGCTATGACCCTGAAATCCCGATCAATGTGGTCGAACTGGGCCTGGTCTACGACGTCAACCTGGAGCGCCGCGACGACGGTGCGCGCAAGGTCTGGGTGAAGATGACGCTGACCGCGCCGGGCTGCGGCATGGGCGACATCCTGGTCGACGACGTGCGCAGCAAGCTCGAACTGATTCCCACCGTTGCCGAGGCCGACGTCGATCTGGTGTTCGAGCCGCCCTGGAACCAGTCGATGATGTCCGACGCCGCCAAGCTGGAAACCGGAATGCTGTGACCTGACCCGCGCGCTGCGCGAACGGGATCACATTCCCGCGCGGCTGCCGTTGACGAAAGTTTGCAATCGGCGCAGCGTCAGGGTCGCTGACCGGGGGGTCGGCGTGACGCATGCTGCAACGTCGGGGCCCGGCCGTCGCCAGACGGCCGGGTTTTTTTCGATGCGCTGCCCGGCGGCGGTTTCAGGCGCTGGCTTCGAAGCGATTGGCGGCGCGGTTCTTGCGCACTTTGGCCGGATCCCAGACGCGGCCGTTCATGGCGATCCACACGCCGGCCGGCAGCGCCTGCACCGCGCCGACCGCGCAACCGATGTTGAACACCGCATCCGAGCCGGTGAAGCGCGCCGGATTCAGCGCGCCGGTCAGCACGATCACCTTGTCGCCCAGTCCGGTCAGCGCCTGCGCGGTCTCGACCATGGTGTCGGTGCCGTGCGTCACCAGCACGTGCCGCTGCGGCTGGCGCGCGATCGCGTCGCGCACCAGGCGGCGGTCGTCGTCGGTCAGGTGCAGGCTGTCCTTGCGCAGGATCGGGATCACCTCGAAGCGGAAGGCGACGCCGATCTGCGCCAGGATCTCGCCGATCTGCGGCGCGCCGATCTGGTAGTCGGACTTGTCGTCGAAGTAGATCTTGTCGATGGTGCCGCCGGTGGTGACGATGCAGAGCTGATCCATGGAGTATCCGTCAGGGGAGTCGAAAGGGCGGACGCGGGCATCAGCCGGCGTCGCGGGAAAACAGGCCGGCGAGTACGGCGTCGCTATCGGCGCGCGTGCCCGCCAGGCGATCCAGCCCGCGCGCGAGGAAGCGCGTCAGCGCGGCGGCCGGTGCCGCATCGCCACGGCGTCTCGACCACGCCGCATGCCCGGCCAGCAGCGTCGCGGCGCAGGTGCGCGCCAGCGTGTAGCCGAGGCCGCGCGCGCCGGCTTCGAGGCGCTCGCGATCGCCGGCGTTCGTGGCCAGCCAGCGCTCGGCCGCGTCGAAAGCGTCGCGCACCGTCTGCGCTGCCGAAGGATCGGCTGCGGCCAGCGCCGGCGCCAGTGCGGAGCGCAGCGGCGTCAGGCCGTGCTGGCCGAGCGCGCGCAGCATGTCCAGCGCCATCACGTTGGTGGTGCCCTCCCAGATCGGAAACACCTGCACGTCGCGCAGCAGCTGCGGCAGCCCGGTGTCCTCGATGTAGGCGGCTCCGCCGAAAGCCTCGAGGCATTCCGATACCAGCGCCACCGCCACCTTGCTGACCCAGAGCTTGGCCAGCGGGATCAGCAGGCGCAGCGCAGCCGCCTCGTCGGCCGTGGCGACGCCGGCCTCGACGCGGCCCAGCAGCAGCGCGGCGTGGAAGGCGAGATGGAACGCCGCCTCGAAGGCACAGGCGGCATCGGCCAGCGTCTCGCGGTGCAGCGGCTGCGCCGTCAGCCTGCGCTCGAAAGCCTGCCGGCGCGTCGCGTAGTCGCCGGCCAGCGCCAGCGCGCGGCGCGCCGTCGCCAGCGCGCCCAGCGTGCTCCACAGACGCGTGACGTTGAGCATCGGCGCGATCTTGCGCACGCCGTGCGCGGGTTCGCCCAGCGGCCATGCCGGCACGCCGTCGAGTTCGATCTCGGCGGTGGGCAGCTCGCGCGTGCCGAGCTTGTCCTTGAGGCGCTGCACGCGCAGGCCGTTCCAGTTTCCCGCGGCGTCGCGCGTCTCGGCATGGAACAGGCCCAGCGCGCTGCCGCCGTCGCCTGCGCCCTCGGGCCGCGCCAGCGCCAGCGCGGCCTCGCCGACCACCGCCGAACTGAACCACTTGCGTCCGTACAGCCGCCACTGGCCGCCGACGTCGCGGCGGGCGATCGTCTCGCTGTGCGCCACGTCGGAGCCGCCGGGCGTCTCGGTCATCCACTGGCCGGACAGCCACAGCGTCGCCGGGTCGCGGCTGAGGTAGCGCGGTCGCAGGCGTTCGATCAGCGCGCGCTCGCCGCTGGCTTCGAGCGCTGCGACGGCGCCGTCGGTCATCGCCAGCGGACAGGTGTAGAACTCGCTGGCGCAGTGATACAGGTACACGCGTGCGAACTGGTCGGCGCGCGCGCTGCCGTCGGCGGTGTCCGTGTGTCCGACCCAGAGCAGGCCGTGGCGGGTGGCGATGCCCGCACCGCTCTCCCAGGCCGGCGTCAGCGCGATGCGATCGACGCGCACGCCCCAGGCGTCCCACTGGGTCAGCACCGGTTCGCGCCGCGGCGTGCGCTGGCGTTCGGCCCAGGCGTCACGCGCGTGGGCGGCCAGCGCGACCAGATGCGGTTCCAGCGCGGCGCGGCGCGCGGTCGACAATCGCCAATCCAGCCAGCCGCGCAGGACGCGGTCGGCGAGCCAGGGATCGGGCAGCTGCGGCGGGTCCTGCAGAAAGCTCATGGCCACCGGCGCGTGATCGGGACCACGATTATACGTCCGCGCGCCGATGGCCCCGGCGCGCATCGGCGCCAAGGGCGCCGATCAGCAGGACGCTCAGGGCGATCTCGACCAGCGCCAAGCCGCGCTCGGCGGGCGCGCTCCAGGCTTCCATCACGCCGTGGCAGAAATACAGCAGCGACACCAGTCCGGCCCAGAACAGCGCGCGCTGCGGATGCCGGATGGCCAGCAGCGGCAGCGCCAGCGGGATCAGCGCGAAGCCCAGCGCGACCGCGACCGGCATCTGCGCCGGCGGCAGCAGCACGCCGTGCCAGGCGATCTGCAGCGCCGCCAGCAGCGCCCAGGTGGCGAAGGCGATCCGGCGCAGGCTCATGGACCGACCGCCAGCTTGCGCGTCACTTCGGCGAGCCGCCGGCCCAGCGCGCGCGCCAGCGTGCGTTCGTCCTCGCTGATCGCGCGCTCGCCCTGCGCGCCGGTGACGTGGCTGGCGCCATAGGGCGTGCCGCCGCTCTGCGTCGCGGTCAGCGCCGGCTCGGTGTAGGGCAGGCCGACGATCAGCATGCCGTGATGCAGCAGCGGCAGCATCATCGACAGCAGAGTGGACTCCTGGCCGCCGTGCATCGTCGCGGTCGCGGTGAACACGGCGGCCGGCTTGCCGGCCAGCGCACCCGACGCCCACAGCGCGCCGGTGCCGTCGAGAAAGTGCTTCAGCGGCGCGGCCATGTTGCCGAAGCGCGTCGGGCTGCCCAGCGCCAGCCCGGCACAGGCGATCAGGTCATCGACCGTGGCATAAGGCGCGCCGTCGTCCGGCACCGGCGGCGCGGCGGTTTCGGTGACCGGCGCCACCGGCGGCACCTGGCGCAGGCGTACCGTGCAGCCCGGCACTTCCTCGATGCCGCGCGCGACCAGACGCGCCATCTGCGCGGTGTGACCGCTGCGGCTGTAGTAGAGCACCAGGATCTCGCTGTCCATCATCGACTCCGTTTGGGCTGCCGGCATTGATCGGCTACGCTGTCGCGATCCCTGCTGCCGCCGATATCCGCCATGCGCTGGCGCTACGATCGCGACCGCGCGCTGACCCTCGCGCGCTTTCTCTGGCAACGCTTTCTCGACGACCGCTGCTTCGAGACCGCCGGCGCGCTGTCGTATACCACGGTGTTCGCGCTGGTGCCGCTGCTGGCGACGGCGTTCGGCATCCTGTCGATGTTTCCGGTGTCGGCGCTATGGACGCAGCAGATATCGGGCTTCGTGTTCAGCAACTTCGTGCCGTCCGCCGGCGCCGTCGTGCAGGACTATCTGCTGCGCTTCGCCGCCAACGCCAGCCGCATGACCGCGGTCGGCGTCGCCGCGCTGCTGGTCAGCGCGCTGCTGATGATGACCAGCATCGAGGGCCGCTTCAACCGCATCTGGCGGGTGACGGCGCAGCGCCGCAGCGCGGTGCGCTTCCTGATGTACTGGACCGCGCTGACGCTGGGTCCGCTGCTGGTGGTCGGTGGCCTGGCGCTGACCTCGTACGTGTTCGCGCTGCCGCTGCTGCATCACGCCGACGCGCAGTTTGCATTGCGCGCGCGCCTGCTCGGCCTGCTGCCGTTCCTGATCACCTGGATCGGCCTGTTCGGCATGTACATCCTGATCCCTAACCGCGTGGTGGCGCGGCGCCATGCCGCGCAGGGCGCGCTGATCGCGGCGCTGCTGTTCGAGCTGGCCAAGCTCGGTTTCGGCCTGTACGTGACGTACGCCGCGTACGGTGAAATCTATGGTGCGCTGGCGGTGCTGCCGATCTTCCTGGTCTGGGTGTACCTGTCGTGGGTGATCGTGCTGCTGGGCGCCTCGCTGTCGGCATCGCTGGCGGCGTATCGCTATTGCCCGCAGGCGGCGCGCCTGCCGCCGGGTTGCGAGTTCATCGGCCTGCTGCGGGTGCTGGCGCGCTTTGCCGCGGCCCAGCGCCAGGGCGCGGCGCTGTCGGCGGCGACGCTGCTGGCGGTAGAGCCGTTCCTCAGCGACGACCTGTTGCAGCGCTATCTGCTCGACCTGCAGCGCACGGCCGTGGTGCGCCGCACCGAGCGCGGCGACTGGGTGCTGGCGCGCGCGCTGGACAGCATCACGCTGGCCGAGCTGTACGAAGCGGGCCAGTACCGCCTCAGCACCAGCGCCGAGGCGGTCGCCAGCGCGGCGTACGGGCTGCCGCCGGCGCTGGCGGCGACGCTCGCACAGCATGCACGCGGCCTGCGCGACAATCTGCAGCTGACGCTGGCGGTGTTGAACCCCGGTGCGACGCTTCCGCCTTCGATCCTGGAGCCCCCGCGATGAAACCGATCCGCATCCTGCTGGCCCTGCTGCTGCTCGCGGCCGCACCGGCCCATGCCGGCGACGTGGCGCAGCCGGTGCTGCGCGTCACCACCCTCGATGGCAAGCCGTTCAGTCTCGCCAGCGAACGCGGCAAGTGGGTGATCGTCAACTTCTGGGCGACCTGGTGCACGCCCTGCCTGGGCGAGATGCCGGCGCTGTCGGCCTACGTCGCCGCGCACAGGAACGACGTCGCCGCGATCGGCCTGGCCTACGACGACGTCACCCCGGCCGATCTGAACGCCTTCATGCTCAAGCATCCGGTGTCGTACCCGGTCAGCATCGTCGATGTCGATCATCCGCCCAAGGACTTCGCCACCCCGCAAGGCCTGCCGACGACTTACCTGATCGCACCGGACGGCCGCGTCGCCAAAAAATTCGTCGGCCCGGTCACCCCGGCCACCTTGCAGGCCATCATCGGCGCCGGCAAGGCCAAGGGCGCCTGAGTGGCGGTGGCGCGCTTCCTGATCCGCGGCTACGTGCAGGGCGTGGGTTTCCGCGCCCACACCCGCCATGAGGCGTCGCGTCTCGGCCTCACCGGCTACGCCAAGAACCTGCCCGATGGCCGCGTCGAGGTGCTGGCCGTCGGCGAGCCCGCG
>JAJYMF010000420.1 GCA_021787175.1 Pseudomonadota bacterium
CTCGCCGTGCATCTTCTGGCCGCGCCGGTCCAGCGCGATCCACTCGTACGCGGTCAGTTTGCTGACCTCGGCGCGCGCGGCACCGACGTCGCGCGTGTTCTTGGCGGTAGCGGCGGTGGCCATGCGGAACTCCCCTAGTCCTTGGTGACGCGGTTGATTTCGGCGAGGCTGGTGACGCCATTGCGCGCCTTCATCAGGGCCGAGGCGCGCAGGTCGCGGATGCCGTCCTTGCGCGCCACCTCGGCGATCTTCAGGGCGCTGCCGCCCTCGAGGATGATGCGCTGGATGTCGTCGGTCATCGGCATCACCTGGTAGATGCCGACGCGGCCCTTGTAGCCCTCGGTGCAGGCCGAGCAGCCGACGGCGTCGTAGAGCGTGACCTTGCCGCTGCTGATGTCGGCGATCTCGGCGTCGCTGAAACCCTCGGCCTTCAGCGCCGCCGGCGGCAGCAGCAGCGGCTTCTTGCAGTCGTGCAGCCGGCGTGCGAGGCGCTGCGCGATCACCAGCGTCACCGACGAGGTGATGTTGTAGGGCGCGATGCCCATGTTCATCAGCCGCGCGATGGTCTGCGAGGCGTCGTTGGTGTGCAGGGTGGACAGCACCATGTGGCCGGTCTGCGCGGCCTTGATGGCGATCTCGGCGGTTTCGAGATCGCGAATCTCGCCGACCATGATCACGTCGGGATCCTGGCGCAGGAACGATCGCAGCGCGGCGGCGAAGGTCATGCCGCGCTTTTCGTTCTGCTGCACCTGGTTGATGCCGGGAACGCGGATTTCGACCGGGTCCTCGACGGTGGAGATGTTGCGCCCCTCGACGTTGAGGATGTTCAGCGCGGTATACAGCGACACCGTCTTGCCGGAGCCGGTGGGGCCGGTCACCAGCACCATGCCGTAGGGCTTCTCGATGGCGTCGAGGAAGAGCTTCTTCTGGTCCTCCTCGTAGCCCAGCTTCTCGATGCCCAGCTTGGCCGCGCCACCGTCGAGGATGCGCATCACCACCTTTTCGCCGGCCAGCACCGGCAGCGTGCTGACGCGGAAATCCATGGCCTTGGACTTGGAGATCGCCAGCTTCATGCGGCCGTCCTGCGGGACGCGGCGTTCGGCGATGTCGAGACTGCTCATCACCTTCAGGCGCGAGGCGATGCGCGGCCCCAGCTTGACCGGCGGGTTGGATACCGTGCGCAGCACGCCGTCGACGCGATAGCGCACGCGGTAGCCGGTTTCGTAGGGCTCGAAGTGGATGTCGGAGGCGCCGCGGCGGATGGCGTCGACCAGGATCTTGTTGACGAACTTGACGATCGGCGCCTCGTCGTTGGCCGAGGCGTCGGGCCCGGGATCGGCATCGCCGTCGCCGGACTCCATTTCGAGGTTTTCCAGGCCCTCGTCGTCGTCGAGGCCGGAGATGGTGGTGCCCGCCTGCTGCATCGCGAATTCGATCGCGCGCTGCAGTTCGTGCTCCTCGACCAGCACCGCATCGACGCTGTGGTTGGAGTGGAACTTGATCTCGTCCAGCGCGCGCGGATTGGTGATGTCGGCGACGCCGACGAACAGGCGGTTGCCGCGCTTGAACAGCGGCAGCGCGCTGTGCTTGCGCACCAGTTCCTCGCTGACCAGCTTCAGCGGCATCTGCGCGGGGTCGATCGCCGACACGTCCAGCAGCGGCACGCCGAACTCCGCCGACAGCGCCAGCGCGACCACGCGGCCTTCCACCAGGCCGCGCTCGGTCAACAGGGTATGCAGCGAGATCTTCTGCCGGCTGGCGTCATCGACGGCGCTGCGCGCGTCGGCCTCGGCCAGCACCTTGTCCATCACCAGGCGTCGCGCCAGGCCCGGCAGCCCGGCCAGCGGCGGCGGATTCATCTGAGTCGCCATAAAGAAGTGTGCCTAACCCCCGGATGCGAGACCGAATCTACCGCAAAACCCGTATCGATGGGCATTCCGGAACCCAGCATGGCCAAGAGCGGCTCGAGGGAGGGTGACGGCGGTCACGCCGGACGCCCGCTGCCCGCAAGGCTGGGTCAGCGGGGCGGCCGCTCGCGCTTGCGGCGCACTCAGGGCAGCGCATGCGCCCGCGCATGGTGCCGGTCGGCGTTGATGCGCTCGACGCGGATGCCGGCGAACAGAAACGGCGGTCACCGGTTGAGCACGCGGCGCAGCCGCGAGGGCGCCCGCTTCACGGCTTGCGCTTCGCGGCGTCGCGATCGAGGTGGAAGCGATGCAGCATGCGGTGCACGAACGGGCCCAGCAGCACGCCGGCGAGGAAGATCACCACCAGCCCGCAATAGAGCGCGTAAGTGCCGGCGAAAATCTTGCCGGCCAGCGTCGTCGGCGACTCCAGGGGACCCATGCCGGACAGCAGCATCGCCGCGTTGACGTAGGCGTCGGCCCAGGGCAGGTGCTCCAGGTCGTGGTAGCCGAGCATGCCGGCCAGCAGCGACAGCGCGATCACCGCGATCGCGGCCAGCAGGTTGCGCGCCACCCGGCGCAGGAACTGCCGGCGCGGCAGCAGCGGTTCGGTGCGGTGTTCGAACATCAGAACAGCAACGCGGCCATGCGCCGGCGCGTCTGCGCGACCAGTTCGGCGTCGTCGATCACCTGGAACGCGGCCAGCAGGCGCTTCTTCGCCTGGCCCTCGTTCCAGCCGCGCGCGTCGGCCAGCAGCGCCAGCAGATCGTCCAGCGCACCCGCGCTGTCGCCGTCGACCAGCTTGCGCACGGCCAGCAGGTCGCGCGCGGCGTAGTCATTGAGGTCGGCGGCGATGCGCGCGCGCAGCAAGACCGCATCCGGCGCGCCATCCAGAGCGTGGGCGAGATCGAGCCGGCTGCGCAGACTCCTGGCGCGGTCGTCGCTGGCGAGATTGGCGGGCAGAGCGTCGAGCTCGGCCGCAGCGGCCTTGGCATTGCCGGCGCGCATGAAGGCTTGCGCCAGTTCGAGCTTCAGCTCGGCCTTGTCGGGCTCGCGCGCCAGCGCCTGCTGCAGGCGGGCGATGGACTCTTCCGGCGTTTCCAGCGGCGCATCGGCAACCGGCGCGTCGGCCTCATCCGCCGCGGCGCCGGGCTGGATGCCGTGACGCGCCAGAAATTCGCGCACCGCGCGCTCGGGCAGCGCACCCATGAAACCGTCCACCGGCTGGCCGTCCCTGATCAGCATCACCGTGGGCAGGCTGCGCACACCGAACAGCTGCGCCAGCGCCATTTCCTTGTCGGTGTCCACCTTGACCAGGCGGAACGCGCCCGCGTACTCGCCGGCGAGCTTTTCGAGAATGGGACCGAGCTGCTTGCAGGGGCCGCACCAGGCGGCCCAGAAATCCACCAGCACCGGCTGCTGCAGGGAGGCGTTGAGCGCCTCGACTTCGAAGTTGGCTTGGGTGGCATCGATGACGTGGGCGGCGGCGGCGACTGGCATGGCGGGGTTCCACAAGACGATCCGTGCATGATTGGGGCCACGGGGGAGCGAAGCAAGCGGCAGCGCCTGCAATCTGCGATGCGCTGGTGCCGTCGTGTCGGGGCACGCGCTAGCATCGTCGCCGGCTTGATCAGAGAGTGACCGATGGACACGCTCGCGAGGCTGTTCCCTGACGGCTGGGCGCACTACCTGCTCGGCGGCCTGCTGGCCGGCGCCGGCGTGTCGCTGGTCTACGTCGGCACCGGCCTGGTCGGCGGCACCAGCTCGTTTTTCAGCGCGACCTGGTCGTGGGTGTCGCGGCTGACGTTTTTCGGCGAGCCGCGCTGGCGCGAACAGCGTGCGTGGCGGCTGCTGTATGCCGTGGGCCTGATCGCCGGCGCGCTGCTGTGGGCGCTGAGCATGGGCACCCCGCAGGTCACGGCGGTGCCGGCGTGGCAGTTGCTGCTGGGCGGCCTGGTCGCCGGCTTCGGCGCGCGGCTGTCGGGTGGCTGCACCGCCGGTCACGGCATTTGCGGGCTGGCGTCATTGAAGCGCGAATCGTTCGTGGCGGTGCCGGTGTTCCTGCTGACCGCGATCGCCACCGCACATCTGATGCGTCTCTGGGGACTGGCGTGAGCGTCGCGACCGACGCCGATCAGCAGCATCCTGCGGTGCGCCTGCTGCGCGCGTTGTGCGTGCTCGCCGGTGGCATGCTGTTCGGTTTCGGTCTCGCGCTGTCGGGGATGATCCGGCCGGAGACCGTGCTGGCTTTCCTGCAACTGCGCGACATGGGCCTGCTGCTGGTGCTGGGCGGCGCGGCGGGGGTTGCGACGATCGTCTACCAGTTGGCGCCGCGGCTGCTGTCTCGGCCGCTGCTGGGTGGCCGCTTCACGGGGCATCCGGGCCAGCTCGATCGCCGCAGCGTGGTCGGCGCGGCGATTTTCGGCGTGGGCTGGGGGCTCTGCGGCGTCTGTCCCGGTCCGGCGATCGCCGGTCTGGGCGCGGGCTTGTGGCCGCTGGGCTGGGCGGTGATCGGGCTGGCCGGCGGTGCCTGGCTGCACGGACGCTACGCCTCGCGGCGTTGAGCGGGGCGCCGCAGAGCGGTCGGGTTTCCGCTCAGCCGTGGCGCAGCTTGAGCACGAGGATCAGCGCGGCCAGGGTCAGCGTGACGGCATTGGCAAGCACCATCGGCCACGATCCCAGCACCAGCCCGTAGGCCAGCCAGAAGCCCACGCCGACGGTGAAGATCCCGTACATGCCCAGCGACAGCGCGCGGGTGTCGCGCGTGCGCAGAGTGCGGATGACCTGGGGCACGAAGGCGACCGTGGTCAGGGTGGCCGCGATGTAGCCCAGCCAGTCGCCGGGCAGGGCGCTGAGGCTCATTCGATCACGGCACGGCCGGACTGCTTGACGACCGCGCCGTCCTTCATCACGAAGCCGACGTGCTGCAGCAGGGTGACGTCGGCCAGCGGGTCGCCCTCCACCGCGACGATGTCGGCGCGGTAGCCCGGCGCCACGCGGCCGATCTCGCGCTCGTGATGCAGCAGCTGGGCGGCGTTGACCGTGGCGGCCTGGATCGCCGCCATCGCCGGGATGCCGGCCTCGACCATGTAGGCGAACTCTTTCGCGTTGTCGCCGTGCGGATAGACGCCGGCATCGGTGCCGAACGCGATCCGCACTCCGGCGCGGTACGCCTTGCCGGCAGTGGCCATGATCTTCGGTCCGATGGCCGCGGCCTTGGCCGCGACCTGCGGCGGGTAGTAGCCCGGCACCTGCGCCTTCGCGGCCACGAATTCGCCGGCGGTGATGGTCGGCACGTACCAGGTGCCATGCTGTTTCATCAGCGCCATGTCGGCGGCGTCCATGTAGGTGCCGTGCTCGATCGAGTCGACCCCGCCCAGCACCGCGCGGCGGATCGCCTCGGCGCCGTGCGCGTGCGCGGCCACGGTGTAGCCGTAATCGTGCGCGGCGGCGACCACGGCGGTGATCTCGTCCAGCGTCATCTGCGGGTTGTCGCCGCTGGCGCTTTCGTCCAGCACGCCGCCCGAGGGCATGATCTTGATCACGTCCACGCCCAGCTTGTAGTGCGCGCGCACCGCCCTCCAGGCATCGGCGGGGCTGTCGATGATGCCGTGCAGCGGGCCGGGATCGCCGGCCAGATCCATGCGATAGCCGTCGGTGGGGTCGGCGTGGCCGCCGGTGCTGCCGATCGGCTCGCCTGCGGTGTAGATGCGCGGCCCCTCGATCAGGCCGCTGTTGATCGCGTTGCGCAGGGCGATCGATTCGTTGGCGATGTCGCCGAGATTGCGCACCGTGGTGAACCCGGCCAGCAGCGTGCGCCGCGCGTACAGCGTGCCGCGGATGGCGTAGTCGGCAGGGTTGAGGCGGAACTGGTCGCTGTAGGTCGTCGGTCCGAACTGCATCGTCAGGTGCACGTGAGCGTCGATCAGGCCGGGCAGGCAGGTGCTGCGCCCCAGGTCGATCACCCGCGCGCCATCGCGCGTGATAGCGCCCGGCTCGACCGCGACCACGCGGCCCTGCTCGATCACGACCGTGCTCGTACCCAGCATGCGGCCGGCGGCGGGATCGATCAGATGACCGCAGTGCAGTAGGGTCGGTGCGGGCGCGGCCGGCGCCGTATCGGCGGCGGCCAGCGCGACCGGCAGGACAAGCAGGGCCGCGGTGGCGGCAGTCAATCGAAAACGCATGGCGGGCTCCCCGTGGCGACCGGGCCAGCATAACCGGGCGTCGCGGTCGGGTGCGCTTGGCGCTTGTGTTGCGCTGCGATAGTCTGCAAGACCCTTGCCGCACACGATCCCGGACATGCAGGACCACTACGATCCGCAGGCGGTGGAAGCCGCCGCCCAGGCTTACTGGGACCGCACCCGTGCCTTCGAGGTGCGGGAAGTCGCCGGCAAGCCCAAGTACTACTGCCTGTCGATGCTGCCGTACCCGTCCGGCGCGCTGCACATGGGCCACGTGCGCAACTACACCATCGGCGACGTGATCAGCCGCTATCAGCGCATGCAGGGCCGCAACGTGCTGCAGCCGATGGGCTGGGATGCTTTCGGCCTGCCCGCCGAGAATGCCGCGATCAAGCGCAACACCGCGCCGGCGGCGTGGACGTACCAGAACATCGAGCACATGCGCGATCAGCTCAAGCGCATGGGCTTTGCCTACGACTGGTCGCGCGAGGTCGCCACCTGCCGGCCCGAGTACTACGTGCACGAGCAGCGCCTGTTCGCGCGGCTGTTCAAGAAGGGCCTGGTCTATCGCAAGAACAGCGTCGTCAACTGGGATCCGGTGGATCAGACCGTGCTCGCCAACGAGCAGGTGATCGACGGCCGCGGCTGGCGCTCGGGAGCGGTGGTCGAGAAGCGCGAGATCCCGCAGTGGTTTCTCAGGATCACCGCCTACGCCGACGAGCTGCTCGACGGCCTCGACGCGCTGCCGGGCTGGCCCGACGCGGTCAAGACCATGCAGCGCAACTGGATCGGGCGCAGCGAGGGTCTCGAAATCCGTTTCGACGTGGAAGGCGAGGCCGAGCCGATCACCGTGTTCACCACCCGCCCCGACACCCTGATGGGCGCGACCTACCTCGCCATCGCCGCCGAGCATCCGCTGGCGGCGCAAGCCGCTCAGACCGATCCGGCGGTGGCCGCGTTCGTCGCCAGCTGCCGCCAGGGCGGCGTGTCCGAGGCGGAGCTGGAGACGCAGGAAAAGCGCGGCGTGTTCACCGGCCTGCACGCCGTCCATCCGCTCAGCGGCGAGCGCCTGCCGGTGTGGATCGCCAACTTCGTGCTGATGGGCTACGGCACCGGCGCGGTGATGGCGGTGCCCGGGCACGACCAGCGCGACTGGGAGTTCGCCAGCAAGTACGACCTGCTGATCCAGATGGTCGTCGTCAGCGCCGCCGTGCGCGACGCGATCACCGGGCTGGGCCGCGACGCCGCGCGCAACGCCGATCCGATGAGCGCGGCGCTGGGCGAGAGCCGCACGCTGGAGGTGGTCGAGGCGCCCGGGGCGCTGGGCGTGCTGGAGGAGTTCGAGCGCCGGATCATCGAAGACGGCGCCTACACCGACTACGGCTATCTGGTGAACTCCGGCGAGCTTGACGGCATGGACTACCGCCAGGCCTTCGACGCCATCGCGGCCCGGCTGGAAGCCGCGGGCAAGGGTGCGCGCAAGGTCCACTACCGCCTGCGCGACTGGGGCGTCAGCCGCCAGCGCTACTGGGGCTGCCCGATTCCGATCGTCTACTGCCCGGCCTGCGGTGCGTTGCCGGTGCCCGAGGACCAGCTGCCGGTCGTTCTGCCCGAGGACGTCGCCTTCACTGGCGTGCAGTCGCCGATCAAGGCCGATCCGTCCTGGCGCCAGACCGCCTGCCCGCACTGCGGCGGACCCGCCGAGCGCGAGACCGACACTTTCGACACCTTCATGGAGTCGAGCTGGTACTACGCGCGCTACTGCTCGCCGGGCGCCGCGACGCAGGTCGATGCGCGCGCCAACTACTGGCTGCCGGTCGACCAGTACATCGGCGGCATCGAGCACGCCATCCTGCATCTGCTGTACTTCCGCTTCTATCACAAGCTGCTGCGCGACGAGGGCCTGGTGGCGAGCGACGAACCGGTGATCCGCCTGCTCTGCCAGGGCATGGTGGTGGCGGAGACGTATTCGCGCAGCGAGGCCGATGGTGCGACGACCTGGATCAACCCCGCCGACGTGGACGTGCAGCGCGACGAACGCGGACGCGTGATCGGCGCGGTGCTGAAAGCCGACGGCCGGCCGGTGGCCATCGGCGGCATCGAGAAGATGGCCAAGTCGAAGAACAACGGCGTCGATCCGCAGACCATGGTCGAGCGCTACGGCGCCGACACGGTGCGCCTGTTCTCGATGTTTGCCGCGCCGCCCGACCAGTCACTGGAATGGAACGAGGCCGGCGTCGAGGGCATGGCGCGCTTTCTCAAGCGCCTGTGGCGCGAGGTGCATGCGCACGTCGCCGGCGGGCCGGCGCCGGCGCTGGACCGTGCCGCGCTGACGCCGGCGCAGCGCACCCTGCGCCGTCAGTTGCACGAGACCATCGCCAAGGTGTCCGATGACATCGGCCGCCGCCACGCCTTCAACACCGCGATCGCCGCGCTGATGGAGTTGCTCAACGCGCTGGGCCGCTTCGACGCCGCCGGCGGCAACGGTCGCGCCCTGCGCCAGGAAGCCCTCGCCGCGTTGACCCTGCTGCTCAACCCGATCACCCCGCACACCAGCCATGCGCTGTGGCAGGCGCTGGGCCACGACGAAACCCTGCTCGAGGACCAGCCCTGGCCCGTCGCCGAAGCGGACGCGCGGGTCAAGGACACGCTGACGCTGGCGGTGCAGGTCAACGGCCGGCTGCGCGGCACCATCGAGGTGGCGGCCGCAGCGTCGCGCGAGACGGTCGAAGCGGCCGCGCTCGCCGAACCCGGCGTGGCGCAGTTTCTGGGTGGCCAGGTGTCGAAGAAGCTGATCGTCGTTCCCGGCAAGATCGTCAACATCGTCGTCTGAGCCTACGATGGACCCGCGCGTCCCCATCCTCCGGAATCCGTCCATGCGCCTGCGCCGCTGCACTCCCGTCCTGGTCGTCGCCCTGGCGCTGCTTCTGGCCGGCTGCGGGTTTCATCTGCGCCGCAGCGCCGCGCTGCCCGCGGGCATGCAGACGGTGCATCTCGACATTGCCGGCGGCGGCTCGCTGCAGCGCCAGCTCACGCGCGCGCTGCAGCTCTCCGGCGCGACCGTGGTCGAGCATGCCGGCACCGGCGTCGCCACCCTGCGTGCGCCGGTCGCGCAGTTCAGCACCAACGCCCTGACCCTGACCGGCTTCGCCCGCATCAGCGAATACAGCGTGAGCTACCACGTCGAGTTCGAGGTGCTGGGCGCCGACGGGCACGTGATCGCGCCGATGCAGCGCATCGATCTGGCGCACGAGTTCACCTTCGACTCGACGCAGGCGATCGGCATCGCCGGTGAGGTCGACGCGATCCAGCGCAGCCTGACCGGTGACATGGTGCAGGCGATCCTGCGCCGCCTCGACGCCATCGCCAAACACCCGCCGCCGCAGCCGGCGCCGGGCTGAACATGCTCAACGCGGCGCAGTGGCGGCGCGAGCTGGCGGCCGACGCGCTGCGGCCGGCGTATCTGCTGGCCGGCGACGAACTGCTGGTGCTGGAGGCCACCGATGCCCTGCGCGCGCGCGCGCGCGCGCTGGGCTACGACGAGCGCGTGGTGCTGGACGTGGAGTCCGGCTTCGACTGGGACGATCTGGCGCGCGCCGGCGCCGGCCTGTCGCTGTTCGCGGTGCGCCGCCTGTTCGACCTGCGTCTGCCGACCGGCAAGCCCGGCAAGGACGGCAGCGAGGCGATCGTCGCCTGGTGCGCCGCGCCGCCGCCGGACAGCGTGCTGCTGATCAGCTGCATCGCCTGGAGCAGGGGCCACGAAGGCGCGTGGTCGCGCGCGGTCGAACAGTCCGGCGCCGCGGTGCATCTGGCCGCGCCGCGACCGCACGAACTGACCGCGTGGCTGGGCGAGCGCCTCGCCGCGCGGGGTCTCAGTGCCGCGCCGGAGGCGCTGCAACTGCTGGCGCAGCGCGTCGAAGGCAACCTGCTCGCCGCCGCGCAGGAGGTGGACAAGCTGGCCATCCTGCAGCCGGGCGGCCGGCTCGATCTTGAAACCCTCGAGCGCCTGGTCGCCGACAGTGCGCGCTACGACGTGTTCGCGCTGACCGACGCCGCACTGGGCGGCGATGCCGAGCGCGCGCTGCGGGTGCTCGCCGGCCTGCGCGCCGAGGGCGAGGACCTGATCCCGCTGCTGGGCTGGTGGGTCAGTCAGCTCAACATCGCCGCGCGCCTGGCCGCGGCGCCCCATTTCGACGCCCAGGCCCGCGCCGAACACCTGTGGCAGACGCGCGAGGCGCTGTTCCGCCGCGCCCTCAAGCGCAGCCCCAACCCGCGCTACTGGCAGCGCTGCCTGGTCTGGGCCGGCCGCATCGACCGCATGGCCAAGGGTCGCGAGAGCGGCGAGCCCTGGCGCGAGTTCGAGCGTCTGATCGTTGCCGTCGCCCTGCCGCGCCACGCGGCCGCGCTGGCGGCGCAGGGGTAGGACCGTTCGCCCTTTGGCCTTTGGCAAGCCCGGGATGGGCTTGTTCAGAGGTTCTCTTAGATTGCGTCGGCGATCCGGTAACACTCGAGCACGACGCAAGGACCTCGCAGTGCGGACCTGCGGCCCTTTCCTCGGCAGATGCCGCAGGCGAGTCGGGCTTTCCGGCAGGGTGCGATCGCCGCGGGCTTGCCTCGGCTCAGGACGGCAGGCGGCGGATGCGCGCGCCGAGCGAGGACAGTTTTTCCTCGATGCACTCGTAGCCGCGGTCGATGTGGTAGATGCGGTCGACCGTGGTGTCGCCGTCGGCGACCAGTCCGGCCAGCACCAGCGACGCCGAGGCGCGCAGGTCGGTGGCCATGATCGGCGCGCCGCTCATCTGGCGCACGCCCTGGATGATCGCGGCGTTGCCCTCGAGGCGGATGTCGGCGCCGAGGCGCTGCAGCTCCTGCACGTGCATGAAGCGGTTTTCGAACACCGTCTCGGTGATCACGCCCACGCCTTCCGCGACGCAGTTGAGCGCGGTGAACTGCGCCTGCATGTCGGTCGGGAACGAGGGGTAGGGCGCGGTGGTGA
This sequence comes from Pseudomonadota bacterium, assembly GCA_021787175.1. Classification (GTDB taxonomy): domain Bacteria; phylum Pseudomonadota; class Gammaproteobacteria; order Xanthomonadales; family Rhodanobacteraceae; genus Metallibacterium. The sequence goes on from JAJYMF010000420.1 coordinate 11,085, forward strand.
TGTTGACCGCGCGCGGGCGGCGGCCGTGCATGTCGAGGCCGATCCAGTCGTCGCCGGTGGTGATCTCGGCGCCGGCGTCCTCGAGCTTGGTCAGCACCGAATGCAGGGTGTCGGGACGCGCGCGCTTGGCGTGCACCTTGCCGCCGGTGATCGCCGCGGCGATCAGGAAGGTGCCGGTCTCGATGCGGTCCGGCAGCACGTCGTAATGGGTGCCGTTGAGGCGGTCAACGCCCTCGATGACGATCGTCGCGCTGCCGGCGCCCTCGATGTGCGCGCCCATGGCGTTGAGGCAGCACGCCAGGTCGACGACCTCGGGCTCCTGCGCGGCGTTCTCGATGATCGTGGTGCCCTGCGCCAGCGCCGCCGCCATCATGATGTTCTCGGTGCCGGTCACGGTGACCACGTCCATCACGATGCGCGCGCCCTTGAGGCGGTCGGCGCGGGCCTTGATGTAGCCGTTCTCGACGCACACCTCGGCGCCCAGCGCCTCGAGGCCGCGGAGGTGCTGATCGACCGGCCGCGAACCGATCGCGCAGCCGCCCGGCAGGGAGACATCGGCCTGGCCGAAACGCGCCACCAGCGGCCCCAGCACCAGGATCGAGGCGCGCATGGTCTTGACCAGCTCGTAGGGTGCGAAAAAGCGGTCGGCGCCGCGCGGATCGACGTGGATGTGCATGCGCTCGTCGACCACCAGCTGCACGCCCATCTGGCCCAGCAGTTCCATGGTGGTGGTGACGTCGTGCAGGTGCGGCACGTTGCCGATGGTGACCGGGCCGTCGGCCAGCAGGGTGGCCGCCAGGATCGGCAGCACCGCGTTCTTGGCGCCGGAGATCCAGACGTCGCCGTGCAGGGGCTGGCCCCCGGATATGACTATTTTAGCCATCGCGTCAGCGCTCCGATCCGTCCGTGGAGGGATGTCCCGGCCCGTGCATCCGTGCACGGGCGCTCGCCGGGCCGAGCCTCCTGAGGTCGGCTCGGCAAGCAGGATGTTGAGAAACACCCTGCTTGGGCAATCCAAGGATGGATTGCTCGCGGGTCAACGACGCAAGGCGTTGACCCGTCGGGAGCGAGTCCGGACATGCGCCGGACTCGCGACGCTGAGAAAGGGCAGGATGACCCTTCCTCGGCAACCGGCAAGTCCCGGCTTGCCCTCCCGATATGACGATCTCGGCCATGCTCATCCTCGGCCGCGAACGGCTTCGTCAGGGGTCAGGGTTTTCAGACTGAGTGCGTGGATCTCATTGCCCATCAGCGCGCCGAGCGTCGCATAGACCAGACGGTGGCGGGCCAGCGGCAGCCGGCCGGCAAAGGCGTCGCTGACCACCCGGGCCTCGAAATGCACGCCGTCGGCGCCGGTCACCTCGACGCGCGCGCCGGGCAGGCCCTGTTCGATCAGGCTCTTGATGCGGGATGGATCCATGGTTCTCGACGGCGGCGGGCGGCCCGGATCGCGGGCCACCCATGCGCTCAGGCTAGAATGGCAATCGGTCATGTTAATGGAATTGGCAGGGCGCCGGAATGGCACCGTGCCGCCACGCCGATGAACCTGCGTCCCGTCCCCGCCGTTTCGCAGCCGCTCGACGCCGGCGCGCTGGTGCGCAGCGCGCGCGCGGTGATCGCCACCGAGGCCATCGCGATCCGCGAGCTGGAGCCGCGCGTGGACGCTGCTTTCGTCGCCGCCTGCAGCATCATCCTCGCTTGCAGCGGGCGGGTGGTGGTGTCGGGCATGGGCAAGTCCGGGCACATCGCGCGCAAGATCGCCGCCACCCTGGCCTCCACCGGTACGCCGGCGTTCTTCGTGCATCCGGGCGAGGCCAGCCATGGCGACCTCGGCATGATCACCGGACCCGATGTGGTGCTGGCGTTGTCCAATTCCGGCGAGACGGAGGAGCTGCTGACGATCCTGCCGCTGATCAAGCGCCAGGGCAACGCGCTGATCGCGATGACCGGCCGGCCCGATTCCTCGCTGGCGCGGCAGGCCGACCTGCATCTGGACGTCAGCGTGTCCAGCGAGGCCTGCCCGCTGGGGCTGGCGCCCACCGCCAGCACCACCGCCGCGCTGGTGATGGGCGACGCGCTGGCGGTCGCGCTGCTGGAGGCGCGCGGCTTCACCGCCGAGGATTTCGCGCTGTCGCACCCGGCCGGCAGCCTCGGCCGACGCCTGCTGCTGCGCATCGAGGACGTGATGCACCGCGGCGCCGGCGTGCCGGTGGTCGGCGCCGAGGCCAGCCTGATGGAGGCGCTGCTGGAGATGGGCCGCAAGGGCCTGGGCATGACCGCCATCGTCGATGCCCAGCAGCAGCTGCTGGGCGTGTTCACCGACGGCGACCTGCGCCGTGCGCTGGACGATCCCGGCGTCGATCCGCGGCAGGCGCGGGTGCGCGACCTGATGACCCGTCACCCGAAGACGATCGGACCCGAGCGCCTGGCCGCCGAGGCTGCGCAGATGATGGAAACGCACAAGATCCACGCCCTGCTGGTGACCGACGCCGACGGCCGCCTGGCCGGCGCGCTGAATATCCACGATCTGCTGCGCGCACGGGTGGTGTGAGATGGCCTGGGACGCGCTGGCCGGAGTGCCCGCCGCGGTCGTCGCGCGTGCCGCGGGCGTGCGCCTGGCGGCTTTCGACGTCGACGGCACCCTGACCGACGGTCGCCTCTGGTACGGCGAGGACGGCCGTGAACTCAAGGCCTTCCATGTTCACGACGGCCACGGCCTGAAGCTGCTGCGCGCGCACGCGATCGAGGTCGCGATCATCAGCGCGCGGATCAGCCATACGGTGAGCCTGCGCGCGGAAGAACTGGGCATCGTCCACGTCTATCAGGGCCAGCGCGACAAGCGCGCCTGCCTGCTCGATCTGGCCGCGGCCCTGGGCTTGCAGGCGGCGCAGTGCGCGATGGTCGGCGACGACACGGCCGATCGCGGTGCGATGGAGGTCTGCGGCCTGGCGGTGGCAGTCGCCGATGCGCATCCGGCGCTGGCAGCGGCCGCGCACTGGCACACCCGTCGCGGCGGTGGTGCCGGCGCCGTGCGCGAGGTCTGCGACCTGCTGCTGGCCGCGCAGGGCCACGCCGTCGCGGTGACGGGGCACATGCCGTGATGCCGCGCCGTCTGCTGCTGACGATCGCATTGCTGGCGCTGGCCGCCGGCGCCAGTCAGCTCGTGCTGTGGTGGCTGACGCCGCCGCCGGCCGCCGACAGCTTTGTCGGTCCGCCGCGCTCGGGCTACACGCTGCGCGATTTCCACCTGCTGGCGCTGGGCCCCGACGGCCGCCCCAGTTTCACTCTCAGCGCGCCGCAGCTGGATCGCCGCGAGGGCGACGACTCGCTGTACCTCAACGCCCCGGTGTTCAGCCTGCCCGCCGCGAAAGGTCCGGCGTGGACCGGTCGCGCCCAGTACGGCTGGGTCAACGCCGACGGCAGCGTGATGAAGCTCAACGGCCGCGTGCATCTCGGACGTCCCGCCGGCGCCGCGGCGTCGGCGCTGACCGTGGACACCGCCAACGTCACCGCCTGGCCCAACCAGCACCGTATGGCCAGCGCGGCGCCGACCGTGATTCAGCAACCCGACGCTACACTGCGCGGCGTCGGCTTCACCGCCGCCACCGACACCCATCAACTGGAGCTGCTCGCCGATGTCCACGCCACGTTCCAGCCGCAGCGCGCGCATCCGCATTGAGCTGGCCGCGCCGGGCCTGCTGCTGGCGCTGATGGCGTTGCCGGCGGCGGCGCTGCAGAGCGACCGCCGGCAGCCGCTCGACGTCAACGCGCAGCACTTCACCGCGGTCAAGGATCCCGGCGTGTCGCGCTTCAGCGGCAACGTCACCCTCAGCCAGGGCAGCCTCAAAGGCGACGCCGCGCAGGCCACGGCCTATACCAACGCCGACAACAAGATCACCCGCGTGGTGCTGGAGGGCACGCCCGCGCACCTCAGCCAGCGGCAGGACGACGGCAGCACGATGCAGGCGCAGGCGCAGCGCATCGACTACACGCCGGACACCGACACCGTGATCCTGACCGGCGCCGCCCAAGTGGTTCAGCCGGGCCACGGCAGCTTCCAGGGCGAGCGGCTGGTCTACAACACCGAGACCGGCGCGATGCAGGGCGAGAGCGCGGCCGGTGGCGAGGTGCACGTGACGTTCCAGCCGCGGCCGAAGAAACCTGCGGCCGTGGCGCCCGTCGGCAAGACGCCTGCATCCGCGGCCAGCAGCGGCAAACCGGGCGGCGGATCGCGCTGACATGCTCAGCGCCGCCGGCCTGAAAAAGCGCTTCCGCGGGCGCGAGGTGGTGCGCGATTTCGCCTTCGCCGTGCGCGAGGGCGAGGTGGTCGGCCTGCTCGGCCCCAACGGCGCCGGCAAGACCACGTGCTTCTATATCGTCGTCGGCCTGATCGCCGCCGACGCCGGGTTCATCAAACTCGACAACCAGGACATCACCGGCCTGCCGATGCACGCGCGTGCGCGGCTGGGCATCGGCTACCTGCCGCAGGAGCCGTCGGTATTCCGGCGCCTGAGCGTGGCCGACAACATCCTCGCCGTGCTCGAACTGCGCGTCGGGCTGGCCGCGCGCCAGCGCGAAGCCGAGCTGGAATCGCTGCTCGACGAGCTGAAGATCGCCCACATCGCCGGCCAGAAGGGGCAGAGCCTGTCCGGCGGCGAGCGCCGTCGTGTCGAAATCGCGCGCGCGCTGGCCGCGCGGCCGCGCTACATGTTGCTCGACGAGCCGTTTGCCGGCGTCGATCCGATCTCGGTCGGCGAGATCCAGCGCATCGTGCGCCATCTGAAGGAGCGCGGCATCGGCGTGCTGATCACCGACCACAACGTGCGCGAGACGCTGGGCATCTGCGATCACGCCTACATCCTCAACGAGGGCGCGGTGCTGGCCCAGGGCACGCCGGCGCACATTCTCGCCGACGAGCGCGTGCGCGAGGTCTATCTGGGCCGCGAGTTCCGCCTGTAAACGCTGCGATACGCAGCACGCATCCACACTAGCCGGGGCCGCGGGCCACGGTTAGGATGCAGACGTCACTTCCCGGCGTCCGCTCGCGATGAAACCCGGACTCCAGCTCCGTCTCAACCAGCAGCTCGCGCTGACACCCCAGCTGCAGCAGGCGATCCGTCTGCTGCAGCTTTCGCGCGCCGAGCTGGAGACCGAGCTGCGGCAGATGGCCGAGGCCAATCCGATGCTGGAATTCGGCGACGAACTGGGCGAGGAGCCCGCCGCGGACGCCGCCGCCGCGGACGCCGCCGCC
>JAJYMF010000325.1 GCA_021787175.1 Pseudomonadota bacterium
GGAGGAACTGGCGCGGGCAGTCGAGACGCGCACGCTGTCGCGCAATTTCATGGGCTATACGGTCAAGTCCGCACCGGACATGATCGGCGTCGGGGTATCCGCGATCGGCGATGTGGCCGGAGCCTACGCCCAGAACCAGAAGAAGCTGCCGCGCTACTACGACGCGCTCGACAAGGGCTCGCTGCCGATCGAGAAGGGCTACCGGCTGAGCGCAGACGACCAGCTGCGCCGCTACGTCATCACGCAGCTCATGTGCAATTTCCATCTGGACAAGCGCGCGATGGAACTGCGCTTCGGCATAAAGTTCGACCAGACATTCGAGCGTGAGCTCGCAGAGCTGGCCGCGCCCGACGGCCTGATCGCGAACGGCTTCGTCAGCGCCAGCCGCGAGGCGCTGGAAGTCGAGCCGCTGGGGCGCCTGTTCGTGCGCAATGTGGCGATGGTGTTCGACCGCTACCTGCGCGACAAGAAAACCGACAGTCCGATTTTCTCCAGAACCGTGTGAGCGCGCTTCGATCCGGGGCGCCGCTGGTTGAAGCAGCGGCGGCAGTCGATCAGTCTTCCAGCGGACGGATGCGGGCGATCATGTCGTTCCATGCCTTGACGGCTTCGGCGACCGCGCCGGCTTCATCCCTGCCGGCCGCCGGAACGGCGGGGCCGAGCTGTCCGCAGACCGGACAGCTCATTCGGTAGACGATTTCGTCGCGCCCATCCGCCGTGCGGCGGGTGCTGCGACCCACCTCGGCTTCGGCGCCGCAGGTGCAAAGCCTGTTTCGCATGATTCAGTATACGCGTGCGTGCGAACAACATGCAAAAGCGCACGCAACCGGGCCGATACAGCCAAGCCAGCCTCCGGCTGCAATTTGCCCTCGCCTTTCATCATTTACTGCGCATCGGCGCAAAGTCTGCTATTTTTCTGGCGCCTTCCCACGAACGCATGAGAGCCCCGCCATGATCAAGCTCTATCAGTTCGCCCCCGCGTTTGATTTGCCCAATGCCAGCCCGTTCTGCATGAAAATGGAGACGTACCTGCGCATGGCCGGCCTGCCGTACGAACTTGTGAACGGCGGCGACGTGATGAAAGCACCCAAGCGCAAGCTTCCCTACATCGACGATGGCGGCACCATCGTGGCCGACACCAGCTTCATCATCGACTACCTCAAGGCCAAGTATGGCGACCCGCTGGATGCCGCGCTTTCCGCTTCGGAGCGCGCGCTGGCGACCGCGTTCCAGCGCCTGCTGGAAGAAAACCTCTACTGGGCCGTTGTGCATACCCGCTGGGTGCAGGAAGACGGCTGGGCGCTGACCAAGCAGGCGTTCTTCGCCGCGTTGCCGCTCCCGCTGCGCTGGATCGTGCCCTCACTGGCGCGCCGCGGCTTGCGGTCCGAGATGCGCGGCCACGGCATGGGCCGCCACAGCGCGCAGGAGATCTACGCCATCGGCTGCCGCGACGTCACGGCGGTCGCGGATTTTCTCGCCGACAAACCCTATATGCTCGGTCATAAGAAAGTCGGTATGAGGAAAATTACTCTAATTCCGGGCGAATTAGAACGAAATGCGAAGGTGGCGATCCTTGGGGAAATTCGGTCAGAATTCGCCCGCCGCTGTGGCAAGCTGGCAGGCGGTGCGTGCAAAGACGGCGTCATTGCCAGGCCGCCCACAGAGCAGCACACCGACGGGAAGTCCGTTGTCCGCGATCCCCGCCGGCAATGTCACGATAGGCCCGCCAATCGCGGTCCAAGGCGAGATGTATTTCGGATCGCCGGTCCAGGCGATGCCGCGCGGCGCGGTCGCCGGCGTCGCCGGGAACAGTATGGTGGCCATTCTCGGCATCGTGCTCCAGAAGCGCTCGCGCGCTGTGGCCAATGCGCGCCGGGATTGATAGTAGGCATCGTCGGAGATGCTGCCGCCGCGCCGGATGGTCTCAGCCAGCTTCGCTCCGACGAGATCTCCTGCCGTGGAAAGCAGGGGTCCGTAGATGCGGCCGATCTCGTATTCCATAGCGCACAGATGGTGGTTGAACAACTCGGCAAAAGACATGGGAGACGTGGCGCGCCGCAATGGGATGCCGGCTTCGGACAGTCGGTCGGCCACGGCATCGCGCGCGGCAAGGATACCTGCCGTCGCGTCGCCGAGAATCGGATCGTCCAGCATGACCACCTCGCCCGTCTCCGTATTGCCGTCCTTCGGTGCCGCCATGCGGGTGAACTCCGGGCATAGCGCATCGAACAGCGCCACCGCATCCGCCACCGTGGAGCCGAAGCAGCCCACTGTGTCGAACGCGGGCGAGAGCGGCAGCACACCAAAGGAGCTGAGCAACTGGGTGCTGGGCTTGAACGCAGCGATGCCGCAATAGGCGGCCGGGCGATTGACCGAAGCCATGGTCTGCGTGCCAAGCGCGAGCGGCACGGTGCCCGATGCGACCGCAGCAGCGGAGCCGCTGCTCGAACCACCCGGCGTATGCTCGATATTGTGCGGATTGCGTGCGGGCGACGGGTCGAAATAGGCAAATTCCGTCGTGTGCGTCTTGCCGAGAACAATGGCGCCCGCGAGGCGCAGCCGCGCCACCACCTCGGCATCCGCGGTCGCCGAGGCGATATCTGCCCGCGCTTTGCAGTTGCCGCGCGTCGGCAGTCCAGCTACGTCGATGATGTCCTTGATGCCGACTGGAATGCCATGCAGTGGCCCGCGGATGCGACCTTGGCGTGCCTCGTCGCCCAGCCTCTCGGCCGCAGTGAGTGCGTTTTCTGCGTCGATCTCTCTCCAGGCTTGGACGGCTGGCTCGACCTCGCGCATCCGGTCGAGATAGCGCTGCACCAGATCCACCGGTCGAAGCGTCCCGTTCTCGATCTGCCGGGCGAGGG
>JAJYMF010000439.1 GCA_021787175.1 Pseudomonadota bacterium
GGGAACGGCAACGCCATGGCCTGGGCCATGCTGCAGGGGATCGTCGCGGCGAGCTTCGGGCGTGCCCTGGGGATGGAAGCCTGGTGGCTGCCGATGCATCTGCTGTTCGTTCCGGGATTGGTGTGGACGCCGGGATTCGGCCTGCCGCCCGTGTACGCGCTGGGCGCGTTTTTCCTGCTTGCGTCGCTATATTGGGGCGTGTCCCGAACCCGCGTGCCGCTGTTTCCGTCCAGCCGCGCCGCGGCACGGGCCGTCGCGAACCTGTTGCCGCAGCAGCGAGGTTTCTCGTTTCTCGATCTGGGCTGCGGGCTGGGAGGGGTGCTTGCTTGCCTTGCCCGGGCGCGTCCGGCGGGTCGCTACTACGGCATCGAAGCGGCGCCCTTGCCGTTTCTGCTCGCCCGGCTGCGCGCGGCGCTGGCGGCGCAATCCTGCCGCATAATCTGGGGCGATTTTCGCGATCTCGACCTAAGCCAGTATGACGTCGTCTACGCCTACCTGTCGCCTGCCGCGATGGGCGAGCTGTGGCGGAAGGCGCGCCGCGAAATGCGTTGCGGCAGCCTGCTGATCAGCAACGGCTTCGCCGTTCCGGGCGTGCCACCGGCGTCGACCGTCGCGACGGGGGCGGCGGGGGACTCGAGGCTGCTGCTGTGGCGCATGTGATACCGGGGCGATGATGTTCGCCGAACTGCCGCGCAACGAACCGGCCTGGGTGCGCGCCCTGGATTCGGTCGAAATACCAGTGCTGCGCCGCACGGTCATGGAATTGGCGCGCTTGCGCGAGCACGAGGAGCAGGTCATCGCGCGCGACATCGCGCGGGTGCTGCTGCACGACCCGATGTTCACGCTGCAGGTGCTGCGCTATCTGCAGACGCATCGCAGTGCTGCACAGACTAGCGATATCACCACCGTCGAGCACGCGTTGATGATGCTCGGCATAACCCCGTTTTTCGAGCATTTCGGCGAGCTGCCGGCGGTCGAGTCGGCACTGGCGGGTCAGCCGCTCGCGCTTGACGGCTTGATGCATGTCGTTTGCCGCGCACACCATGCCGCGCTGTACGCGCACGATTGGGCCAATGTGCGCTACGACCGGCGGGCGGACGAAGTCGCCATCGCGGCTTTGCTGCACGACATCGCGGAAATGCTGCTGTGGTGCTTCGCACCGCAAATGTCATTGCGGATTGCGGCGCTGCTGCGCGCCGACGCAAGCTTGCGCAGCGGTGCTGCGCAACAGGCCGTGCTCGGGTTCAAACTCGCCGATCTGCAGGGTGCCTTGATCGCAGAGTGGAAGCTCGCGGCGTTGTTGCAGTCGCTGATGGACGATATGCACGCGACGCATCCGCGCGTGATGAACGTGGCGCTGGCGGTCGATCTCGCCCGGCATTCTGCCTACGGGTGGGACAATCCGGCGCTCGCGGACGACTACGCAGCGATCCAGAAATTTCTAAAACTGCCGCCGCCGGACGTTCTGGCGCGCCTGCGCCGCACGGCGGTGCAGGCGGAGGCCGCGTGCGACTGGTATCAGGTGGAAGCCGTGCCGATTCCCCTCGACCTGGCGCAATGCTTACCCGGCGTTCAAGATTGGGCGAAAACAGACGATAGTTAGCGCATGGCCCGAAGCGCGGGCGATGCCGGATTTGACGGTTGAAATGGAGCAATATATGGCAGATCCGAATATGCGGTTCCTGGTCGTGGACGATTTTTCGACCATGCGCAGGATAGTACGCAACCTGCTGAAGGAACTTGGCTTTCAGAACGTCGACGAGGCCGAGGACGGCGTCGATGCGCTCGGCAAGCTGCGCGGCGGCGGCTACCAGTTCGTGATCTCCGACTGGAACATGCCGAATATGACCGGCCTCGATCTGTTGAAGAACATCCGCGCCGACGCGGCGTTGAGGAGCTTGCCTGTGCTCATGGTCACCGCTGAAGCGAAGAAGGAAAACATTGTGGCTGCCGCCCAAGCCGGCGCCAGCGGTTACGTGGTCAAGCCGTTCACCGCCGTGACCCTCGATGAAAAGCTCAACAAGATATTCAAAACGATGGACGAAGGAGTGAAGGCATGAGCGCGATCTTAGCGGAAGCGGATTCTGACGCCCTGGAAGCGCTGTTCGACAGCATTGTCGCCAACAACTCCGCGCCGGTGCGGTCGGCGACGCCGCAAGCGGAATTGGCGGCGGAGGCGAATCCTGGGGGCGACGTCATGAGCCGTATCGGTCGTCTGACACGCACGCTGCATGACGCTCTGCGCGAACTCGGATACGACCGGGTGCTGGAAAAGACCGCCGCCTTGATTCCCGACGCGCGCGACCGGCTGGACTATGTCGTCAAGATGACCGAGCAGGCGGCGGTGCGCGCGCTGAATGCAATCGAGGCCGCGCAGCCGATGCAGGACCGGCTGGGCGAGGAAGCCGAGTGCCTGTCCGCGCATTGGCGGAAGCTGTTCGACAGGCAATTGAGCGTGGAAGAGTTCAAGGCGCTGGTGGAACGCACCAGGGACTATCTGGCAGAGGTGCCGAAGCAGACGCGCGCCACCAACGCGCAACTGCTGGAGATCATGATGGCGCAGGACTTCCAAGACCTGACCGGACAGGTAATCAAGAAGATCACGATGCTGGCGCAGGACATGGAAAAGCAGCTGGTGCACTTGCTGGTCGATCTCGTGCCCGCCGACGTGCGCAGCGAAATCGATGCGGGCCTGCTCAACGGCCCGGTGGTGAACGCAGCCGCGGGCCCCGAAGTGGTGACCAACCAGAATCAGGTCGATGACCTGCTGGCAAGCCTGGGGTTTTAGGACCGCCCGCGGGCTGTTATGTACCTGGCGACTTAGATCGCGTCCGGCGTTGTTGCGGGGTTGCGATCTTG
>JAJYMF010000117.1 GCA_021787175.1 Pseudomonadota bacterium
GTCGGCCTGGTTGCCGCGGTGTCGCTGACGCTGCGCCGGCGCGAGGGCGTGCGCCATCAGGACGCCTCGCTCCAGGTGCAGGCACAGGCGCGCGACCGCGTGCGCCTGGTCAGCATGCCCGCCGAACGCACCGAGGAGCCCCGGTCATGATTTCACTCGCGCACTACATCGTGTTCGGCGCCGTGCTGTTCTGCATCTCGGTGGCCGGCATCTTAATCAACCGCAAGAACGTGATCGTGCTGCTGATGGCGATCGAGCTGATGCTGCTGGCGGTGAACACCAACTTCATCGCCTTCTCGCGCTTCATCGGCGACCCGGCGGGGCAGGTGTTCGTGTTTTTCATCATGACCGTGGCTGCGGCGGAGTCGGCGATCGGACTGGCGATCCTGACCCTGCTGTTCCGCAACCGGCGCACGATCAACGTCGCCGAACTCGATGACCTGCGCGGTTGAGGAGCCGTACCCGATGACGCTTTCGACAGGGATCCTGCTGACCATCGCGCTGGCGCCGCTGGCGGGCGCGCTGCTGGCCGGACTGCTGGGCCGCCGGATCGGCCGCGCCGGTGCGCACACGGTGACCATCGCCGGCGTGGCGCTGTCCTGCGCGCTGTCGTTCTACGTGCTCTGGCAGCTGGTGTGGGGCGGGGCGCCGACCTTCAACGAGAACCTCTACACCTGGTTCCAGATCGGCCCGGTCAACGCCAGCGTCGGCTTCCTGGTCGATCACCTGACCGCACTGATGATGGTGGTGGTCACCTTCGTCTCGCTGATGGTCCACATTTACACCGTCGGCTACATGGCGGACGACGACGGCTACCAGCGCTTCTTCGCCTACATCGCGCTGTTCACCTTCTCGATGCTGATGCTGGTGATGAGCAACAACTTCATGCAGCTGTTCTTCGGCTGGGAAGCGGTGGGCCTGGTGTCCTATCTGCTGATCGGGTTCTGGTACAAGCGCCCGACCGCGATCTACGCCAACCTCAAGGCCTTCCTGGTCAACCGCGTCGGCGACTTCGGCTTCGTGCTCGGCATCGCCGCGGTGCTGTATTTCCTCGGCACGCTGGACTACGCGCAGGCCTTCGCCCATGCGCCGACCCTGATCGGCAGGGGCCTCAGCGTGGACGGGCACGTGGGGTCGGCGGCGACGGTGATCTGCGTGCTGCTGTTCATCGGCGCCATGGGCAAGTCGGCGCAGGTGCCGCTGCACGTCTGGCTGCCGGACTCGATGGAAGGCCCGACGCCGATCTCGGCACTGATCCACGCCGCAACCATGGTCACCGCCGGCATCTTCATGGTGGCGCGGATGTCGCCGCTGTTCGAGCTGTCGAGCACCGCGCTCAGCTTCGTGCTGGTGATCGGCGCGACCACGGCGCTGTTCACCGGCCTGATCGGCATCGTGCAGAACGACATCAAGCGCGTGATCGCCTACTCGACGCTGTCGCAGCTCGGCTACATGACCGCGGCGCTGGGCGTCTCGGCGTACTCGGCGGCGATCTTCCACCTGATGACGCATGCCTTCTTCAAGGCCCTGCTGTTCCTGGGTGCCGGCAGCGTGATCATGGCCATGCACCACGAGCAGGACATGCGTTACATGGGCGGCCTGCGCAAATACATGCCGATCACCTACCTCACCATGTGGGTGGGCACGCTGGCGCTGACCGGCATGCCGTTCTTCTCCGGTTTCTTCTCCAAGGACGCGATCATCGAGGCGGTCGGCGAGTCGCAGCGCTGGGGCTCGGGCTACGCCTATGTCTGCGTGCTGGCCGGCGTGTTCGTCACCGCCCTGTACAGCTTCCGCCTGCTGTATCTGACCTTCCACGGCAAGGAGCGCTTCGTGGTCAGGGCGCACCACGGCCACGACGCGCACGACGATGACGGCCATCACCAGTCCGGCGTGCTGGCGCATCCGCCGCACGAATCGCCGTGGGTGGTCACGCTGCCGCTGGTGCTGCTGGCGATTCCTTCGCTGGCGATCGGCGGGCTGACCGTCGGCCCCGTGCTGTTCGGCGATTTCTTCAAGGGCGCGATCGCCGGCGGGCCCGACAGCGTGCTGACCGCGATGGCCGCGCACTATCACGGCGCGCTGGCGTTTGCCCTCGACGGTTTCGCGGGCGCGCCGTTCTGGATCGCGTTCGCCGGCTTCGCCACGGCCACGTACGTCTATCTGTTCAATCCGGCCGTGGCCGATCGGGCCGCACGGGTGTTCGCGCCGGTCCATCGCGTGCTCGAACACAAGTTCTGGATCGACGAGGTCTATTACGCCGTGTTTGCGCGCGGCGGTCTGCGTCTCGGCCGCGCGCTGTGGCGCGGCGGCGACGGCACGCTGATCGACGGCATGGCGGTGAACGGCTCGGCCTCGCTGGTCCGGCGCATCGCCGGCACCGCGCGCGCGCTGCAGTCGGGATTCCTCTACCACTACGCCTTCGCCATGATCCTCGGCCTGATCGTCCTGCTTGCGGGCTACGTGCTCGTGGGTCACGCCTGAGTCCGCACAAGGAAGCCCACCGACGATGTCCTCCTGGCCCCTGCTCAGCCTTCTCGTCTGGCTGCCGATCGTCGGCGCATTGCCGGTGCTGCTGGCCGGCGCGCGGCGTCCGCGCGCGGCGCGCTGGATAGCGCTTCTGGTTTCGCTGGCGACCTTCGCCGTCAGCCTGCTGATGCTGCACGGCTTCGACGCCGACAGCGGCGCCATGCAGTTCACCGAAAGCCACGTCTGGATCGCGGCGCTCAACGCGCACTACGCGCTGGGCGTGGACGGCATCTCGGTCGCGCTGATCCTGCTGACCACCTTCACCACCATCCTGGTGATCGTCGGCGCCTGGGAAGTGATCCAGGACAAGGTGCATCAGTACATGGC
>JAJYMF010000455.1 GCA_021787175.1 Pseudomonadota bacterium
CGCGCCTCGCCCGCTTCGAGGAGCTGAACTCGGTCGACTACCAGAAGCGCAACGAGACCAACGAGATCTACGTACCGCCCGGCGAGCGCCTGGGCGACCTGGTGATCGAACTCAGGAACGTCTCCAAGGCCTTCGGCGACCGCCTGCTGATCGACGACCTCAGCCTCAAGATTCCGCCCGGCGCGATCGTCGGCGTGATCGGACCCAACGGCGCCGGCAAATCCACGCTGATGAAGATGATCACCGGCCGGGAGAAACCCGACTCCGGCGAGCTGCTGATCGGTCCGACCGTCAAGCTCGCCTACGTCGACCAGTCGCGCGACGCGCTGGACGCCAAGAAGACCGTGTGGCAGGAGATTTCCGGCGGCGCAGACATGATCACCGTCGGCCGCTACGAAACGCCGTCGCGCGCCTACATCGGCCGCTTCAACTTCAAGGGCGCCGACCAGCAGAAGATCGTCGGCCAGCTCTCCGGCGGCGAACGCGGCCGCCTGCATCTGGCCAAGACGCTGATGAGCGGCGGCAACGTGCTGCTGCTCGACGAGCCGTCCAACGACCTCGACGTCGAAACCCTGCGCGCGCTGGAAGAGGCGCTGCTGGAGTTCCCCGGCAGCGCGATCGTGATCTCCCACGACCGCTGGTTCCTCGACCGCATCGCCACCCACATCCTCGCCTTCGAGGGCGATTCGCACGTCGAGTTCTACCAGGGCAACTACCAGGAATACGAGGCCGACAAGAAGCGCCGCCTCGGCGAGGAAGCCGCCAAGCCGCACCGCGTGCGCTTCAAGAAGATCGGCTGATCGGCGGCGTCCGGGTGCGCGCCCTGCGTGCGCGCCCGGGCCGTCGCTCGCCTAGCTCGCCACATCGCACGGGCTGTCACAGCCTGCGACGGACACTAGACAGCGCTATGCGTGCCCGGCAACGCGGCCGTCCAACATCGGCACGATGCGCTGCGCGCGCTGCGCCAGCGCGGCCTCGTGGGTGACCATCAGCAGCGTCGCGCCGGCGGCGTGCAGTTCCTCGAACAGTCGCATCACGGTGGCAGCGTTCTCGCTGTCGAGGTTGCCGGTCGGCTCGTCGGCGAGGATCAGATCGGGCTCGCCGATCAGCGCGCGCGCGATCGCCACGCGCTGCTGCTGGCCGCCCGAGAGCTGATGCGGAAAGTGCTTCAGACGCTGCGTCAGACCGACCCGCTCCAGCGCCGCACGGGCGCGCTCCTCGCGCTGACTGCGCGAGACGCCGCCGCGAAACTTCAGCGGCAGGGCGACGTTGTCCAGCACGCTCAGATCGCCGATCAGGTTGAAGCTCTGGAACACGAAGCCGATGTGCTGGTTGCGCACCGTGGCGCGCACGTCGCCGTTCAGCGTGCCGACGTCGCGCCCGGCCAGCCGGTAGCTGCCCTGCTGGAATGCGGTCAGCAAGCCCAGCACCGCCATCAGCGTGGACTTGCCGCAGCCGGATGGTCCGGTGACGGCGACGAACTCGCCCTTGCGCACCTCCAGATCGATGCCGCGCAGGGCGTAGGTGTCGACCTCCTCGGTGCTGAAGTGCTTGGTGACACCGGTCAGTTCGATCACGGGCGGCGTGGCGTTCATGGTGTGCTCCGTTGACGAAGGTTCAAGAACGAAAGATTTTTTGTCCGCGAAGGGCGCAAAGGACGCGAAGATTTTTCTGGTTCACACCGCGCTTCCCTTCTCCCTCCGGGAGACGACCAACGGAAGTCCCCAAGGGAAGGTGGCGCGCAGCGCCAGATGAGGGTTCGACCTTGCGCAACGCTGAGCAAGACCCGAACCCTCACCCTCTCCCGGCGAGAGAGGAGCTTGGCATGCCTCAGCGCGTCAGCGGATTTTTCCTGCATCGTTTTGCTTCGCGTACTTGGCGTCCTTCGCGGACAAAAAGATTCCGGATCAGTGCAACTCGATGGCATGGTCCCCGGCCCAGGCCGAGGTGTCGGAGAGGATCACCTGCTCGCCCGGCGCCAGGCCCGAGAGCACCTGAATGCGATCCACCGAGCCGAGACCGAAGCGCACGCTGCGGCGCGCGGCGCGGCTGCTGCCCGGCGCCAGCACGAAGACTTGCGCGGTGCTGTTGGCGTGCACGTTGGCCGGGCGCGGCACGTTCAGCGCATCGTGCAACTCGGCGATGCGGATGGCGGCATCGACGCTTTGATCGACGCGGCCATCCGGCGGTTGCCTGAGCAGGCGCACGTCCACCGTCACCAGACCATCCTTCACCTTGGGATCGACGCGCAGCACGCGGCCGGGAATCTTCGCTTCGCGCGGATCGATCAGCACCGGCAGGCCGGGCTGCACGCTGGCGGCATCGTACTGGCTGACCTGCACCTGCGCCATCAGCGCAGCCGGGTTGGTCACCCGCGCCAGATTGGCGCCCTGTGTCACCTCCTGGCCGGTTTCGGCGTTGATCTGCTCGACCTGCCCGGCTACCGGCGCGCGCACGGTCAGTTGTGCCAGCTCCGATTGCTTCAGCGCCGCCAGCGCGGCCAACTGACGCACGCGCTCGCGCTCGGCGGCCAGCAGCGCGCGGTTGCCCGACTGCAGCCGGGCCAGACGCTCGTTCTCGAACGCCAGTTGCTGCTGCCGCAACTGGTAGCGCAGCTTCTCGTCTTCGTACTTGAACTTCGGCACGATGCCCTGCGCGGCCAGCGCGCCATCGGCCTTCAGGTGCATGGCGGCGCTTTCCACATCGACCTTCATCGATTCCACCTGCGAGCGCTGTGCCAGCACCGCGCTTTCCTGAGTCTGCTGCTTGGCCAGCAGGTCGGCCTGCGCCGCGGCCAGATCCGCTGCGGCACTCTGCGCCGCGTTGGCCACCTGCGGGTTGGACAGCTTCAGCA
>JAJYMF010000031.1 GCA_021787175.1 Pseudomonadota bacterium
GACGCCGCGGTTTTCGCGTTTATGGCTGAGCGGGTTTCCGCGCCGGATGCCTATCGGGCGCGACTGATGGAAACTGCGCCGGATGCCGACGGCGAGACGTTCGATCTGCTGCGCTTGGCCGACGGCCACTGGTTCGAACGCAAATCGCTGCCGGCGCGAAATGCCGGGCGGATCCTGGGCCGGGTTTATTCTTTCACCGATGTCACTGCGCGGATTCAGGCGAAGGAAGCGCTCAGAATCAGCGAGGAGCTGTTCAGGAAGGCATTTGACGTCAGTCCGGACGCGATCAACATCAACCGGCTGGACGATGGATTATATGTCTCGGTCAACCGCGGCTTTACCCGGCTCATGGGCTATACGGGGGAGGAGATCATCGGGCACACGTCCGGCGAGTTCAATATCTGGGCGAATGCCGAAGATCGGACCAGATTCGTCCAAGGGTTGAAGAAGAACGGCACGATAGAAAATCTCGAAGCAAAATTCCGCAGGAAGAACGGCCAGATAGGCTCTGGTTTGATGTATTCGACCCTGATCGATATAGACGGCGTGCCGCACAGCATCAGCATCACCCGCGACATCACCGAGAACAAACAGGCGGAACTTGCGCGCGCTCAGCTGGAAATCCAGTTGCGCGAATCGCAGAAAATGGAGGCGCTGGGCACGCTGGCCGGGGGCATTGCGCACGACTTCAATAATATCGTCGCGGCAATCATGGGCAATGCGGAACTGGCGCGCCTTGACCTGGAACCGGCCCACGCGGTCGAGGAGAGCCTGCGGGAAATCCTCAAAGCCAGCCGCCGCGCCAAGGATCTGGTGCAGCAGATCCTCGCCTTTGGCCGACGCCAGGTGCTCGAGCGCCGGGTGATATCGCTCGCGCCGGTGGTGGAGGAATCGGCGCGCTTGCTGCGCAGCACGCTGCCGGCAGGGGTGACATTGAGCGTCGTATGCCTGCCGGATGCGCCGCCGGTACTGGCCGATGCGACGCAGGTCGAGCAGGTGCTGCTCAATCTGTGCGCGAATGCGTGGCAGGTCGTGCAGGGGCGCGGGCAGGCGGGACTGATCGAGGTTCGCCTGGAGGCGCATGTGGTCGTTGCTGCAGCGTACAAGGGTCCGGAACAGCGGTCACGTGGCGGGCGCGCGGCCCTGCGGCCGGGCCGCTACGCCCGGCTAACGGTGCGCGACAACGGCCCGGGCATGGATGAGGCGACGCGCGAGCGCATTTTCGAGCCATTCTTCACTACCAAACCTGCGGGTGAGGGGACGGGACTCGGTTTGGCGGTGGTCCACGGTATCGTGCAGGGACACGAAGCGAGTATCGAGGTGCAAAGCGCGCCCGGCGCGGGCGCCAGTTTCTGCATCTATTTCCCCGCGGTGGCGGCGCCGGCTCCCGTCGTTCCCGCGCCGATCCCGCTCACGGTTTTGGAGCCCGGCGGGGGCAAACACATACTTTGCGTGGACGACGATGAATCGATCGTGTTCCTGATGGTTCGCTTGCTCGAGCGTCAAGGTTACCGCGTGAGCGGCTACACTGATGCGCACGCGGCGCTTGCTGCGGTGCGGGCCGAACCGGAGCAATTCGACCTCGCGGTGACCGATTACAACATGCCGGGCATGTCCGGGTTGGAGGTCGCGCGCGCGCTGCGCGAGATTCGCGCCGATCTGCCGGTGGCCCTGGCTTCCGGCTATATCACGGAAGAGCTGCGCGCCGAGGCGCCCGCTGCCGGAGTCGTCGAGCTGCTGTACAAACCCAATACCGCCGACGAGTTGTGCGCCGTGGTTGCGCGCCTCGCAAGTGCGCAGCGCGGGAAAGAGAATTCTTCCTGATCCGGCTTGCCTGCGGCACTGTTGAAGAAGACCGCATAATGGACTGGTTGAGCATAACGGAATGCGGAGACAAGGTCATGCTGCACAACCCGTTGTCCAAGCTTTTCCTGCGGCTATTTGCCCCGGTCACTGTTCTTCTACTGGCGGGGGTCTACTTCTACGGCCAGGCGGAAATTTCGCGCGACCTCAGCCGCCTGGAGCGCCAGGATGTGCTCAATGTCGCCCTCGGCGCCGCGGCGCTGTCGCGGTCCCTGCATGGCATCACCGGCGATCTGTATTTTCTCGCCGGCCACAGCGCCCTGCGCGCGGCGCTGGATGAACCGACACCGCAACATCTGGACCAGCTCGCCGAGCGCTTCGCCGATTTCTCGCGCAGCAAGGGCGTCTACGACCAGGTGCGCTGGATCGACGAAACCGGCAGGGAGCGGGTGCGCGTCGACCTGGTGCGGGGCGAGGCGGTGTTGGTTGCGGCCGACCGGCTGCAGATCAAGGGCCGGCGCTACTACTTCAGCGACAGTTTCAGGCTCAAACCGGGCGAAATTTTCGTCTCGCCGCTCGATCTCAACGTGGAAGAGGACAGGATCGAACTGCCCTACAAGCCGATGCTGCGGGTCGCCACGCCGGTGACCGACAGCCGCGGCGCGAAGCGCGGCATCGTTATTATTAACTACTTTGGCCGAGTGATGCTCGATGCTTTCGCCGAGGCGACTACGGCCATCGCCGGCCGTGCGATGCTGGTCAACGGCGACGGTTACTGGCTGAAAGGTCCGAAGCAGGGCGACGAATGGGGCTTCATGTTCAAGCGCGCCGATCTGTCGCTGGCGGCGCAGGCGCCGGCGGCATGGGCACAGATTCGCGCTGTCGATAACGGCCAGGCGGTACTTGCCGATGGCCTGTGGACCTGGGAATCGGTCTATCCGGTGCACTCGGGCGAAACCTCGAGCACCGGCGCCGTCGAAGCGTTCGCGCCTAGCGCAGGCGCGGTGAAGTCGAAGCAATATGTGTGGAAGTCCATCGCGCAT
>JAJYMF010000305.1 GCA_021787175.1 Pseudomonadota bacterium
CGCGCCGTGCGAATCGACTAAGGAGACTAGCAAAAATAACTTGAACAATTAGGCCGTTGACCGCCCCCTCGGCCGGATGCGGTAATTCCATTCGCCGTGGAACTCGTCGCGCTCGATCGCCATCGCCGCAAGCTCCTCATCGGTGACCTTGACGCCGGCGTCGTAGATGTTCTCATCGAGCTCAGCACGAACGCGCAAGCCTTGCTCGGTGGTGACGCTGCCAATGAGCTGCACCACGATCTGGCGCGTCAGCAGTGGCCGGCCGCGCCAGTTGTTGGTGATGTGGCAGAACATGCGGTGTTCGATCTTGTTCCACTTGCTCGTGCCCGGCGGGAAGTGGCACACCTGCACAGTCAGCCCGATCTCGTCGGCCAGGTGCTGCAGCTGCATGCGCCACAGCCTGACCCGGTAGCCGTTGCTGCCGCCGCAGTCGGCGGTGATCAACAGGCGCTTGGCCTTGGGGTACAGCGGCTGCCCCATCTCCAACCACCAGCGCCGGATGGTCTGAACGGCGAACTCGGCCGTGTCGTGGTCGATGCCCACGCCGACCCAGCCTTCGTTGGCGGTGAGGTCGTACACCCCGTAGGGGTTGACCTTGCCGAGTTCGGGGTCGATGAAGTCGTGCACGCGCACCCGCTCGGGCTGCCCGGCCGGCTGCCACTCGCGCCCGCCGTTCTTGAAGTCCCCAATGAGTTCCTTCTTCTTGGTGTCCACCGAGATCACCGGTTGGTGCTGGCGCTGGAACTGCGCCACCGCCTTGGCGATGTGCTGGAATTGCGCATCGCGGTCCGCATGGTGCGAGCCCTCGCGCGTCTTGCGTGTCGACTGCAGGCTGTAGTTCAGCCGCGCGAGCAGGTCGCATACCGTGCGCTGACTGACGGTATGCCCCATCTCGCCGAGTTCCCGAGCCAGGCGCGTGGTGCTCTTGCAGGTCCAGCGCAGCGGCGACATCGGATCGCCACGGCTGGTCGGCTCCACCAGCGCATCAAGCGCATCCAGCAGGCCCTGGTTCAGGTCCGTCAACTTCTTGCGTCCGCCGCCGGCCGCGCGAACGCGCAACGTCGGCTTGCTTGCAGCGGCCGATCCCGCGCCACGCTTCTTGGAGGCCTTGCTCGCTTCTTCGAGCTCGGCCAGCCCGGCATAGATCGTCGTTCGCGAGACGCCCACCGCATTGGCGACGAGACTCACGCCACCACGCCCCAGGCTGCGCGCCTCGGCAGCCACCCACAGCCGCAGCGTGGCTTCGTCGAGTCGTGCGGCAAGGGCTTGGTACTTGGCTTCGATTGCCTGCAATGCATCCATTGGTGCATCATAGGCGCCTCTCCGAAATGTTCAAGTTATTTTTGCTAGGTTCCTAAGCTCTAAGCGGGGGCGCTGCGGCTTGACGTCTTCAGCGCGCGAGCGATCTCGCCCACCAGCGCGGGGCCGCGGTAGATGAGGCCGGTGTAGACCTGCACCAGGTCGGCGCCGGCCCGCATCTTGGCGACGGCGTCTTCGGCGCTCATGATCCCGCCGACGCCGATGATCGGGAAACCCGGGCCCAACGCCGTGCGCAACTGCGCGATCACCCGGTTGCTGGCGGCGAACACCGGTGCGCCGGACAAGCCCCCGGTCTCGTCGGCGTGGGGCAGGCCGCGGACCGCATCGCGGCTGATCGTCGTGTTGGTCGCGACCACGCCGTCCATGCCATGGCGCCGCAGCGTCGCTGCAATCACGCGCACCTGCGCTTCGTCGAGATCCGGCGCGATCTTGACGAACACCGGCACGTGGCGGCCATGTTGCTGCGCGAGCTGCGAGCGCCGCTGCGCGATCGCGCCGAGCAGCGCGTCGAGCGCCGCGTCGCTCTGCAGCGAGCGCAGGTTGCTGGTGTTGGGGCTGGAGATGTTGATCGTGACGTAGTCGGCGTGCGGGTACACGCCGTCCAGGCAGGCCAGGTAGTCGCTGGTCGCGTTCTCGATCGGCGTCGCCGCGTTCTTGCCGATGTTCAGGCCGAGGATGCGGCCGCGCGCGCGAAACGACGACCGCCGCACGTTGGCGACGAAGGCATCGAGCCCGTCGTTGTTGAAGCCCAGCCGGTTGATCAGCGCGTTGGCCTGCGGCAGCCGGAACAGCCGCGGCTTCGGGTTGCCGGGCTGGGGCTTGGGGGTGACGGTGCCGACTTCGACGAATCCGAAACCCATCGCGCCGAGTCCGTCGATGCAGCGCGCGTTCTTGTCCAGCCCGGCGGCCAGGCCCACCCGGTTGGGAAAACGCAGCCCGGCGAGCGTGACCGGGTCCTCGACCAGGCGGTTGCCGTAGGCCCATGCGAGCGGCGTGCCTTGCGACCTTGCGAGCGACTCCATGCTCAGCTCGTGGGCGCGCTCCGGATCGAGCCGGAACAGCAGGGCGCGGGCGAGCGCGTAAGGCAGCAGCGACATGGATAATCAGCGGATCAACGAACCAGGGATTGTCGCGTGACGCAGGACGAACTCAAAGGGCTGGTCGGGCAGGCCGCATTGCAGTACGTGGTGCCCGGCGAAATCATCGGCGTGGGCACCGGATCGACGGTCAACAAGTTCATCGACGCCCTGGCGGCGATGAAGGACCGCATCGCCGGCGCGGTCTCGAGCTCCAACGCCTCGACGGCGCGATTGGAGGCGCTGGGCATCCGCGTCTTCGACGCCAACGAGGTCGGCGAGATCGGCGTGTACGTCGACGGGGACGACGAGATCGACGGCAAGGGCTTCATGATCAAGGGCGGCGGCGCGGCGCTCACGCGCGAGAAGATCGTCGCGGCGCAGAGCCGGCGCTTCGTGTGCATCGCCGACGAGAGCAAGCTGGTGCCGGTGCTGGGCCGCTACCCGGT
>JAJYMF010000041.1 GCA_021787175.1 Pseudomonadota bacterium
CTCGCACTGAGCGCGGGGCGCTTTTCTGGAGGATTAAGTGCTGAAACATTTTGCAGTGGCGTTGCTCCTGTTCTTCACGCTCGGGCAGGCGCAGGCCCAGCCTGCGCTGGGCAAGGAATATCGCGAACTATCCCCGCCGCAACCCACGGACAGTCCGGGCAAAATCGAGGTCATGGAATTTTTCTGGTACGGCTGTCCGCATTGCTACGAATTCGAACCGGTGCTCGAGCCCTGGGTGAAGAAGCTGCCCAAGGACGTGCATTTCCGCCGCATCCCGGCCATGTTCAACGACGAGTATGCGCGCGGCGCGCGCGCGTTCTACGCGCTCGACGCGATCGGCCAGGAGGAGCGCCTGCACAAGGTGCTGTTCGACGCCGTGCACACGGGCGACAGGCTAAGGGTAGGGGACGAAGCGGCATTGACCGAATGGCTGGGCAAACACGGCGTGGACACGAAAAAATTCACTGCTGCCTATCATTCGTTCAGCGTCGAAGCCAAACTGAAGCGCGGCGCACAGCTGACCCAGGCATACAAGATCGACGGCGTGCCGTCGATGACGGTGAACGGCAAATACGTCGTCATCACCGATAACATGCGGTCCTTCGAGCAATTGCTCGGTGCCACCGATTACCTGATCGCGCAAGTGCGCAAGACGAGCGGCAAAGCGGCGGCGAAGAAATAGCATTCGGCCGAAACGGCAGCGCGCGGCCCGCCTTGCAGGCCAGCCTGCGGCCAGGCCGGCGCGATCGACGCAAGCCGGGGCTTTGGCAGAGCTTGCCGGATGGGCATATGATTTGAACTTCCAGTCCGGCTTATGGAAGGAATCATGGTTTTGTTCAGAAATGCTTTGGCGGCGTTGATGCTTGTGCTTGCGGCGACAGGCGCGCAGGCGCAATCCGCAGCGCAGCTCGGCAGCGACTACGTCCGGCTCGATCCGCCGCGCGCGGTAGCCACCGGCGACAAGATAGAAGTCATTGAATTCTTCTACTACGGCTGCCCGGTCTGCTACGAACTCGAGCCGAAGCTGTCGCGCTGGTATTTCAACGGTCCCGGATCGGTCGAGCTGCGCCGCGTGCCCGTGCTGTCCTCGGATAATTGGGACAATTTCGCCAAGTTGTTCTACACGCTGGACGCCATGGGACAGCTGGGACGCCTGCACTGGCCCGTATACGACAACTTTCACTTCCGCGGCATGAAACTGAACGACGAGCAGGTAGCCGCCGACTGGGTGGCCCACAACGGCCTGGACCGAAAAAAATTCATCGACATCTATGGCTCGCCGCAAATCCGGGCGAAACTCGCTGCCGCGCGCGTGACCATGCAGGGCTATGGAATCACGGGCGTGCCGAGCATAGTCGTCGACGGCAAGTTCCTGACTTCGGCGCGCATGACCGGCAGCACCGACCGGCTGATACAAGTGGTGCAGCAGCTGGTTGAACTCGCGCGCAGGGAACGCGGAAAATAATCGCGCCGCAGCCGCGCAAACTGACCGACTGATCGCGGCATGTGGCGCGATGCCGCCGGCACGCCGCACCAGCGCGCGCAACAACCGGCGCGCATTGTTTCGCTGGTGCCTTCAATTACCGAGCTCGTCTGCAAACTCGGCCTCGCGGCGCAACTCGTCGGCCGCACCGGCTTCTGCGTCCATCCGCGCGCAATCCTGAAAACGGTACCCAAGGTCGGCGGCACCAAGGACGTAAACTTCGCCAAAGTACGCGCGCTGGCGCCTACGCATGTGCTGCTCAACATCGACGAGAATGAAAAGGCGGCTGCGGACGCGCTGGCGCAGTTCGTGCCCCACTTGATCGTCACCCATCCCCTGGGGCCGCTGGACAATCCGCCGCTATACCGCCTGCTCGGCGGAATTTTCGGGCGCGAACAGGCGGCCGAGACGCTGAGCGCGCAATTCGAGCAAGCCTGCGGCATGCTCGGCAAAGCCGCGCGCGCCTGGCCGCGCCGGCGCGTGCTCTACCTGATCTGGAAGCAGCCGTGGATGACGGTTTCGCGCGACACCTACGTTTCGCGCACGCTGGCGCTGGCGGGCTGGGACAGCGTGCCGGCCGCCGCGACGCCGCGCTATCCCGAGCTCAAGCTGGACGAAAGCTTGCTGCGCGACGTGGACCTGGTGCTGCTCGCAAGCGAACCCTACCGCTTTCGCGAGCGCGACGTCGCCGAACTGCGCGCACTGCCTGCCCTGCGGGGCAAAACGGTGGCGCTGATCGACGGCGAGATGACGTCCTGGTACGGCAGCCGCGCCATCGCCGGGATGAATTATCTGGCCCGCTTCAGAGCGCAGTTAAGCGGGCCGGAGGGCAGCCGGGTTTGATCCGGTCGATCTAGGATCTGTCCGGCCCGGCTTTCGGCTTGGCCTTCTCGGCCGCGAGCCGCAGACTGACATAGCTGCCGGGTGCATCCTCGATCACCCGCAGGCCGCCTGCGCCGGGCACGCGCGCCGCAACTTTAGCGCCGCCGTTGTGCCGGTCGATCCAGGCCTGCCAGTCGCCCCACCACGAACCTTCGTGGCGCGTCGCGCTGGCCAGCCATTCATCCGCCTCCTGCGGCAAGTCCTCGTTGGTCCAGTAGCAGTATTTGTTCGCCGCCGGCGGATTGACGATGCCGGCGATATGCCCCGACCCGCCGAGCACGAAGCGCACCGGGCCGGACAGCACGCGCGCGCCCTTGTACACCGATTTCCAGGGCGCGATATGGTCCTCTGCGGTGGAAATGAAATACGCGGGAACCTTGATTTTACCCAGGTCGACCGGCACGCCGTCCAGGCTGATGCCGCCGGGGTCCTTGAGCTTGTTGGCGAGATACATATTGCGCAGATAGAAGCTGTGCATT